>DASSEC010000200.1:0-10796 GCA_035696685.1 Candidatus Limnocylindria bacterium
CCCGCTGTGGGCCAGGTGACCATCATCTACGAGGCGACCGTGGTCGGCGGAGAGGCCCTGCCTGGCCTGGAATCGCTGGAGGTGCGCGACTTCGGCCCTGACGACATTCCGTGGGAGCAGCTGGCGTTCACCACCGCGGAGAGCGCGTTGCGCGACTGGATCGCGTCGCTGCCGGGGCGTGGTCCGCAGTTCGAGCCCGAGCTCTACGTCAGCGGGGATCCCGAGTAGGCCGGCTATGGCCGTGGCGACGGCGTGGCCGTCGGCGCGGGCGTCTGCAGGGTGAACGTGTCAAGGATATCGGTGGCCTCGTCGATGTCGGTCATGTCCGGCTTCGACCTGGCCCCGATGCCCTCGCTGGCGATCATCACCATGACGTTGCTGCCGTCCTCTTCGGAGAACAGGCCCAGCCGGACGATACCCGGCACGCCGACCTGGATCGAGGCGCCGACACCCGAGTCCGCGTCCGACGTGTCGAGGACGACGGCGCAGTTCGCCTGATCGGCACGCGCCAGCCAGAGGTCAGTCACGCCGGTGAACTGGCTGACGCTGGGGATCGCGACATCGAGGAAGTATCCGCTGAGGCCGGCGAAGGTGGCCTCGTGCGGCGTGAGTACCGTCCCCAGATCAGTCCGCCGCATCAGCGCGAAGGCGATGGTCGCCGCGTCGGTGTTGAGGCCGTTGGTGATGGACCCGTCCGCGGAGACCGCGTAGCCGTTGCGACAGACCATGATGCGCGCGACGGTGGCCTTGCCGGTCACCGGGCCGCGCGCCATGGACAGGATGGCGTCGTGCTGGCTCACCTCCCAGCCTGATGGTCCCGGCGACGGCAGGCCGACGAGCGGAATCTGCGTCGGCTTGGGCGCGCGGCGGTCGATCAGGGTTTGGCGGGAAAGGGCGCCGAGGCCGACGATGCCGACCACGGCGAACGCGCCGATGACGACCAGGACCTGGGTCACCCTGTTCAATGCTTGATCCTCCGCTCGGCCATGATGGCCGGGGGCAGCGGCCGGTGTCTATTGAATTCCGCGAAGCACCGCGACCGCGTTCTGCCCGCCGAAGCCGAAACCGTTGACGATCGCCACCTTCACTGGCATCTGCCGCGCGACGTTGGGCACATAGTCGAGGTCGCAGGCAGGATCTGGTGTCTCGTAATTGATAGTCGGCGGGACGATCCCGTCCCGGATGGCCAATACCGCGGCCAGCGCGCTCATGGCGCCGGCGGCGCCGAGCGTGTGGCCGATCATGCTCTTGTTGCTGCTGACCGCCAGCCGCGAGGCGTGGTCGCCGAATGCCGCGCGGATGGCTTTCGTCTCGGTGGCGTCGTTCAGCGGCGTACTGGTTCCATGGGCGACCACGTAGTCGACCTGCTCGGGTTCGACGCCCGCGTCGCGCATTGCGCGCTGCATCGCCCTGGCCGCTCCCTGGCCGGACGGCTCGGGTGCGCTGATGTGGAACGCGTCACCCGTGAGCGCGCCGCCGGCGACCTCCGCCAGGATCGACGCCCCGCGCCGCTCCGCGTGCTCGGCCGCCTCGATCACCAGGATGCCGGCCGCCTCGCCGAAGACGAAGCCGTCGCGTGCGGCGTCGAACGGGCGCGAAGCCTTCTCCGGCTCGCCGTTGCGCTTCGACAGCGCGCCCATGTTGGCGAGGGCGGCGAACGCCACCGGCAGGATGGCGCTCTCGGTGCCGCCGGCGATGACGACGTCGGCGTCGCCGTGCTCGATCATCCGCTGCGCTTCGAAGAACGCCTGCACGCCCGAGGCGCAGGCGGCAACACTGGTCACCACCGGTCCCCGCAGCTTGTTCTGGATGCTGATCTGGCAGGCGGCCATGGACGGAGACAGCATCGGCACCATGAAGGGACTGACGCGGGTCGGCCCCTGCTCGAGGTATACGCGCTCGCCGGCAGCCACGTCGCCGATGCCTCCACCACCGGTGTTGACCACCACCGCGATGTCGTCCCGGTTCGCATCGTCGATGACGAGGCCCGAGCCCTCGATGGCCTGGGCTGCCGCCGCGACGGCGATCTGGCTGAATCGGCTCATCCGACGGGCCTGCTTGAAGTCGATGTAGTCGCGCGGCTCGAAGCCCTTGATCTCGGCCGCGATCTGGACCTCCTCGTTCGCGGGGTCGTACGCGGTGATGCGGGCGACGCCGCTCACCCCGGCGGTGAGGTTCCTCCAGAACGTTTCGGCGTCGTTGCCGATGGGCGAGATGGCGCCCATCCCGGTCACGACGGCGCGGCGGTTGTCTCGAGCAGGCAGAAGGTGGACCTCCGGACGGTGGATGTGGCCCTGAGTGTACCGACCCGCAGTCCAGCTACGGGGTGAGCGCGGTCAACTCGTTCAGCAGCATGTCCGTGACCCACAGACGGCCACCGGCCACGAGGATCCGGATTGGCTGCAGCCCCAGCGGCTCCGTGCCGACAACCTTGTGCGTTGCGAGGTCAACCTGGGTCAGTGATGGGCCGTTCCCGTGGGCCACGACCCAGGCGGCCCCATGTGCGAACGCCACCGTGACAGCCCCATGCAGCGGCAGCTCCCACTTGACCTTCCCTGAACGGACGTCCAGCACGTGCAGGCCGTCGTCAGCGGGCAGCCACAGCTCGTTGCCGCGCACGGTTCCTGCCAGGCCGGCACAGCAGTCGCCGATCCGCTTCATCTTCCTGCTGGTTGGATCGAGCCGATAGATGCCGGACTCGCCGAATCCCCACAACTCACCGTTCACTGCGATCGGCGTGATCGCCTCGGGCACGTCGATCCGCTCCGCCTCCGCCTCCGTGGCGGCGTCATAGCTGATGAGCGCGGGTGCGTCGCACGCGTTGATCCAGGCCGATCCGTCGACGAAGGCGGGCGGCCCGCACGGCGAGTCGCCTCCCAACGAGACGATCTCGTTTGTGGCGGGGTCGATCCGCGAGATGCCCACCGAGTTCTGGTTCGTGACCCAGATGCTGCCTGCACCCACGGTGAACCAGCCCGGCCCGGTCCCCGCGGTGACGGGAATGGTTGCCTGGACGGTGCCGTCGGCGGGGTCAATCCGAACGATGGCGTCGCCACGATGAAGCGCTACCCAGATGCTCCCGTTCGCAGCGATGGCGTCGATGGGCGCCGCGTCGACGCCCCCGAGCGGGATCACCGTTGCCTCGTGGCCTGCCACCTGCGTCGGGTACGGCGTCGGCGCCGCGATGGTGGGCGACGGGTTCGGCTCGCTGGCGGTCGGGCTGGAAGCGCCGCTGTCGAGACTGGCCGAGGCTGGCGCGGTGGAACCGGTCGGCGTGCTGCAGCCCGCAGCGAGGAGGCCGATGACCAGGACGCCGGCCGCGACGCGGCCGGCCATCAACCGTCCAGACGACGGACGATGACGGTGCTGTTATGCCCGCCGAGCCCCATCGAGTTCGACAGCGCGACGCGCACATTGGCCTGCCGAGCCTGGTTCGGCACGTAGTCGAGGGTCAGCTCCGGGTCGGGATGGTGCAGGTTGATGGTCGGCGGGATGCAGCCGGTGGCCACGGCCTTGACGCAGGTGAACAGTTCGAAGGCGCCGGCGGCGCCCATCATGTGGCCGGTCATGCTCTTGGTGGAGCTGATCGCCAGCCCATTGCGCGCGTGGTCGCCGAACACCTCCTCGATGGCCACCGACTCGTACCGGTCATTCAGCGGCGTGCTGGTGCCGTGGGCGTTGATGTAGTCGACTTCCTCGGGGCCGATGTTGGCGCGCGCGAGCGCATCGCGCATGGCGCGCTGGTTGCCCTCGCCCCGTTCCGCGGGCGCTGCCATGTGGAATGCATCCGCGCTGGAGCCGTAGCCAATGACCTCCGCCAGCGGGGTGGCGCCGCGCGCGACCGCGTGCTGCAGCTCCTCCAGCACGAGGACCGCCGAGCCCTCTGACACCACGAAGCCGTTGCGGGTCGCATCGAACGGCCGGCTGGCGATCTCCGGGTTGTATGCGCCGGTATCGGGGTCGATGGGCGAGCCCAGCGCCTTCATCTGGCTGAAGCCGGCCAGCGCGATCGGCACCACCACCGCCTCTGTCCCCGCGCCAAGCATCAGGTCGGCCTGGCCGCGCACGATCGCCTCCATCGCCTCGCCGATCGCGTGGCCGCCGGTCGCGCAGGCGCTGACCACTGCCAGGTTGTGGCCTCGAATGCCGTACTGGATCGCCACCATCCCCGAGGCGGCGTCCGGGATCATGTGGGGAAGCAGGAACGGCGAAACCCGGTCGATGCCCCGATTGGCCAGGGTCAGGATGCCGTCGCTGATCATGCCGATGCCGCCGATGCCGGTGCCCACCACCATGCCGAAGCGGTCCGGATCGGCCTCGGCAGGGTCTACCTTGCCGTTGTCGCCCAGCAGGCCGGCAGCGCGCAGCGCCTCGCCGGCCGCTGCCACGGCCAGGTGGGTGTTGCGATCGTGGCGGCGGGCATCCTTGCCGTCCATGTAGGCGGTGGCGTCGAAGCCCTTGACCTCGCCGGCGATGTGGATCGGGTAGCCGGTCGTGTCGAAGGCCGTGATATCGGCGATGCCGGAGCGACCGGCGATCAGCGCCTCCCAGGACGCATCGGCCCCGATGCCCACCGGAGAGACAACGCCGAGCCCGGTGACGACCGCGCGGCGCGCCGTCACGTGGGCAGCCAGATGCCTTCGCCCCCGGGCACGTCCACGGCGTGAGCCCCGGCCGTCGGGGCGATGCGGCGAATCAGGCCGGTCAGCACGCGTCCGGGACCCACTTCGATGAAGTCCGTCACGCCGTCGGCCGCCATGCGCCGGATCGTCTCGGTCCACTGCACCCCGTGGACGAGGTGCTCGGTGAGCTCCCGGCGGAGGCCGTCTGCGGTCTGAATCACGCTCGCGTGGACGTTGCCCAGCATCGGCACCTTCGGGTCGCGGAACGGAACCTTGGCCAGGATGCGGCCGAACTCGTCGCGCGCGCGGCGCATCAGCGGGGAGTGGCTGGCGACGCTCACGGTCAGGCGCACGGCGCGTCGCGCACCCACGGTCTTGCTCATCTCGAGCGCGAACACCAGGGCCGGAATGACGCCCGACAGGACGATCTGGCCCGGAGCGTTGCGATTGGCCACGGCGATCTCGCCGTGCTCGCGCGCCTGGTCGACGATGTCGTGCACCTGCTCATCGCTCAGGCCGATGACCGCGCCCATGCCCCCGTCGATGCCGCGCTCCTGCATGATGCGGCCGCGCTCGCGCACGAGCTGGATGGCGGTCTCGAAGTCCAGCGCCTCGGCGGCGACAGCCGCCGCGTACTGCCCGGCCGAATGCCCGGCCAGCAGGAACGGCTTGAGCTCCACGCCGGCCCGGGCCGCATCCGCCTTCAGCGCCTCGAGATACGCGATGCTGGTGGCCAGGATGGCCGGCTGCGCGTTCACGGTGAGGTCCAGCTCCTCGGCCGGCCCCTCCGCAATCAGGCGGCTCAACGGGAAGCCGAGCGCTGCATCCCCGCGCTCCAGGATGGCGGCGGCCTCCGGTGAGCGCTCGAGCAGGGCGCTGGCCATGCCCACGTATTGCGATCCCTGGCCGGGGAAGACGAAGGCGTGGTGCCGCGTCTCGCCGGCCCGGGGAGCATCCTTGATCGTTTCGGTCATGAAATCAGCCAACGGACGGTCGGAATTTGGCGCTGCGAGTATAGCCCGAGCACGATTCGGGCCTGAATTCGCTTTGCCACGTGACCCACGGACCCCTCCTCAACCTTCGACGGCGAACCGGCTGACGACGTCGTGCAGCACCGGCAGCCCGAAACGCAGGGCAGCCACCGGGATGCGCTCGTCGTTCGCGTGGAACAGGGAGAGGAACGGCTCCTCGGGCCGCAGGCGCAGCGGCGTGAAGCCGTAGGTCGGAATCCCCAGCAGGCCGAGCGCCTTTGCGTCGGTGCCGGGCGTGATCATCATCTGGAGCGGCTCACCGTCTGGGTCGGCCGCACGCAGCGCCTCGTGCATCAGGGCGGCGATCTCCGAGTCGGACGGCGCCTCGACCGGCGGCATGGTGTGCACCGATTCGACCAGCACCTCGTCCCCGGCCGCGGCCTGGAGCTCCGCGAGGAACGCCTGCTGGTCCGTGCCCGGCAGCGTCCGCACGTCGACCTCTGCCTCGCCGCTTCCCGGGACCACGTTCATCTTGTGCCCGACGTGGATGACGTTCGGCGTGACGGTGTCCCGCAGCATGGCGTTGAGCGATCTCTGCAGCACCGGGTCGTCGACGGCGGCCGCCAGCCGCTCCTGCGCCTCGCTGTCGCTGCCGCGCTCGGCCAGGTCGGCCACGTCCGAGAGGCCCAGGCCGTCGAAGAACCTCCGCACCACGGGGATGACGCGGGCGGGACGTGGGGCCGCCGCCAGCCGCGACACGGCGGCCGCCAGCTTGATGGCGGCGTTGTCCGGCGACGGCATCGAGCCATGGCTGGGCGTTCCGGTGGCGCGGATGCGCGTCCAGATGATGCCCTTCTCCGCCACCTGCACCGCGTAGTAGCGCCGGCCGCCAATCGTCATCGAGTACCCGCCGATCTCGTTCAGCGCGGCTGCGGCTGGACGCCCATCGGCACCGGCGAACAGGTCAGGCCGCTCGTGCACCCAGTGGAGGGCGCCATGGGTGCCGCCAGCCTCCTCGTCGGCCAGCGCGGCGAAGATCACGTCGCGGCGGAGGGCTGCGCCCGACCGCTGCAGCTCCTCCATCACGGTGAGCTCCATGGCCACCATCGATTTCATGTCGACCGTGCCGCGTCCCCAGACCTCGCCGCCCGTGATCTCTGCGCCGAACGGATCTCGGGTCCACGAGTGGGCCTCCACCGGCACCACGTCGATGTGCGACAGGAGGATCAGCGGCGGCTCGGGGTCGGGAATGCTGGCCCGCAGGCGAGCGAAGCAGGACCCTCGTCCAGGTTCGGTCTCCAGCACCTCGGCCGGGATTCCGGCCGCAGTGAGGATCTCCGCGCAGTACGTCGCAGCCCTGGTCTCGCCACCACGTGTGTCATGCCCCGCCGCAGCACTCGGGTTGCCAGGCGGATTGACCGATGGGATGCGGATGAGGTTGCGCAGGTGCTCGACGCACGCATCGGTGGCGGAGTCCCAGTCGATCAGTGGCACCTCAGCCCGCCGGCTCGGGCGAGCCCAGCTCCATGGGCTGCGCGGCATGCGAACGCAGGTCGCGCTCGTGCCGCCGCGCCACCAGCCAGCTGAGGGGCACCTCCGCGCCAAGCAGCAGCAGCGCCACGCCCAGCAGGACCGGCAGTTGCGTGGCCAGGCCCATCACCAGCAGGGCGCCCAGGAAGTAGCAGTGGATCGCAACGCGCGTCAGGCCCGCCAGCCGCAGGTCCACGATGGCCATGCGCTCGCCGTTGGGCGCGGCCCGATCCGGTCCGAAAACCGCCCAGCCGCTGATGAGGACGAACCCGGCCAGCGTCACCAGGAACGGAATGCCGCCGCCGCCGGGGGCGTCATCGATGAGCGGCTTCACCGCGATGAAGGGGATCAGCCCGGTGAGCAGCAGCGCGAACGCTGGCAGCGGCACCAGCAGCTGCAGCCACTCGCGTGCCGGCCGGCCGCGCGCGCCGTCGCGCAACCATCGGGTCAGCAGGCTGAAGCCCAGGGTCACGAACAGCCACGCGTAGAAGTTGCCGTACGGCACGCCGAACCAGCCGTCCGTCGGCGCGATGCCGCGCCACGTCCACAGGCCCATCCGGATCGCGATGGCGTCGAATGCCAGGTCGAGGCTGATGGCCAGCACGGCGTCGACCACCGGCGCGTACCGACGACGGACGCCGAGCGCATCGGTCAGGCGCATGGCTCCGGCGATGATCAGGGCCCAGGAGAGGCCGATGACGAGTGGGGCTCGGTCGAGCACCAGCACCCAGGCGTCGTTGTAGTGGTAGGTCAGGAAGATGAGCTGGTCGCCTTCCTCCAGCAGCAGGCCGAATGCTGCGGCGCTCACCAGCTCCAGGGCGGGCAGCCGGCCCCGACGGGCCGCGGCGATCAGCGCCCCCAGGAAAAAGGCGGTGGCGCCGATCTCGAGCGCCAGGTAGACCCAGTTCATGACGACCCGATGGTATCGATCGCAGGTCGATCCTGCTCAGTGCGGCTCGGCAGCCATCCGCCGTGCCTGGGCCAGTTGCCTGCCGCCCAGGCCGACCGCGAACATCACCAGTCCGGCGATGACCGCCGGCAGCGGCAGCGTGACCACCAGCACCATGCAGCCCACCAAGCCGATCAGGTTGAGGGCACGCGGCCAGCGCCGCCGACTCGGCTCCTGGGTGAATGCTGCGGCGTTGGCAATGGCGTAGTAGACCAGGACGCCGAACGACGAGAAGCCGATGGCTCCACGCAGGTCGGTCGTCAGCACCAGCAGGCTGATCGCCACGCCCAGGGCCAGCTCCGCGTGGTCAGGCACCCGGTTCGCGTCATGCACCGAGGCCAACCAGCGCGGCAGGTCGCCGTTGCGCGCCATGGCCAGCGCCGTGCGGCCGACGCCGGCAATGAGGGGCCAGCAGCGCGCTCAGGCTGGCCACCACGGCGCCGGCCTGCACGATGGGAAGCGCCCATGCCGCGCCGACGGCAGTGACCGCCGTCGCCAGCGGGCGTGGGGAGCCGGCTAGCGCGGCCGGACCGGCCGCGGCGAGGGCAGCCGCTCTGAGGCTAAACCCTTCAGTGACTGCAAGGTCAAGCCTGTTCGGTCATGTGGCTGCCGACGCTAGAATCGCGCCATGTCCACCGAGGTCGCCGCGCCCACCGTCCCGATCTACCTCGCCGGCGAGTTCGTCGAGGCGGGAAGCCCACTGGAGGTCCGAGACCCGGCGACCGGGGATCTGGTGGCCACCACCTGGCAGGCGGGTTCCGCTGAGCTGGAACGGGCGACGGCCACCGCGGTCGAGGCCTTCGCGAAGACGCGCCGCCTGGCGAGCTACGAGCGCCGCGACGCGCTGGCTCACGTGGCCGAGTGCATCTCCCGCGATGCGGACGAGCTCGCCACCCTGTTGACCCGGGAGTCGGGAAAGCCCATCAAGGACGCTCGGGGCGAGGTCGCCCGTGGCGCGCTGACGTTCCGCACGGCCGCGGAGGAGGCGCTGCGCATCAACGGTGAGTGGCTGCCCCTCGACTGGAGCGCCGCCAACCGGGGCCGCAGCGGGATCGTCCGGCGGTATCCCATCGGCCCGGTGGCAGGGATCAGCCCGTTCAA
Organism: Candidatus Limnocylindria bacterium; assembly: GCA_035696685.1. Taxonomy (GTDB): domain Bacteria; phylum Chloroflexota; class Limnocylindria; order QHBO01; family QHBO01; genus DASSCW01. The sequence goes on from DASSEC010000200.1 coordinate 9,174, forward strand.
CTTCCCGCTGAACCTGGCCGCGCACAAGGTTGCGCCTGCGCTGGCCGCCGGCTGCAGCATCGTGCTCAAGCCGCCGTCCAAGGACCCGCTGGTCATGCTGCGCATCGCGGAGTATCTGGACGAGACCGATCTGCCGGACGGCGCGGTGAGCATCCTCCCCATGGACCGCCCCACCGGCGACGCGCTCGTGTCGGACGATCGCTACAAGCTGCTCTCGTTCACGGGCTCGCCGAGCGTGGGCTGGAAGATGAAGGCGGACGCCGGCAAGAAGAAAGTGGTGCTGGAGCTGGGCGGCAATGCCGGCGCCATCGTCGACGAGACTGCCGACCTCGACTGGGCGGTCAGCCGCCTGGTGTTCGGCTCGTTCGCCTACGCCGGCCAGGTCTGCATCAGCGTCCAGCGGATCTACGTGGTCGCCTCGATCTTCGAGGAGTTCGCGGCACGCTTCGTGGACAAGGTGCGGGCGCTGCAGGTCGGCAGCCCGCTGGATCCCGGCACCGACCTGGGGCCGATGGTCGACGACAAGGCGGTGCGCCGCACGCACGAATGGGTGCAGGAGGCGCTGCAGATGGGCGCGCGCGCCCTGGTCGGCGGCGACCCTGACGGGCTCTTCTACCCGGCCACCGTGCTCGTGGACGTGCCGAAGGAGGCGCGCGTCTGCGGCGAGGAGGTGTTCGCCCCGGTGGTGAACCTGTTCAGCGTCCCGGATTTCGCGGGTGCGCTGCGCGAGATCAATGACTCGCAATTCGGCCTGCAATGCGGCGTCTTCACCAACGACCTGGAGCGGACGCTGGCGGCGCACGACGAGCTGGAGGTGGGCGGCATCATCGTCAATGACGTGCCGACCTGGCGCGTCGACCAGATGCCGTACGGCGGGGTGAAGGACTCGGGGCTCGGCCGCGAGGGCCTGCGGTACTCCATCGAGGACATGACCGAGCCGCGCCTGCTCGCCTTTGCCCGTCCGCTCTAGGCACGCCTTGGCCGAGCCCGTGTCCGAGCCCACGACCGATGCCGGCGCCGCGCTCGGGGCTGCGCCGCGTATCCGCTGGGCGCGCGTCGTCCAGCGTGACGAGCTGCGTGACGGCGAGCTGATCCCGGTCCAGATCGACGGCACCCCGGTCGTCCTGGTACGCCACGCCGGGCAGTTCTTCGCGGTGCAGAACAACTGCTCGCACCAGGACTTCCCGCTCTCCGAGGCGGGGTTCGACCCGCGCGACGAGGTCCTGGTCTGCGCCTGGCACGGCGGCTGTTTCGACCTGCGCACCGGAGCGGCCATGGTGCCGCCGGCCACCGAGCCGGTCGAAACGCACCCCGTGCGGGTCAGCGCGGATGGCTGGGTCGAGATCGGGCTGACCGGCAGCCTGGCGCCGTCCTGACGTGGCCATCGAAGCGCTTCCCTTCGTAAACTGGATCTTCTGGACCGCCCTGAGCGCCGGATCGCTGCTGGTGGTGGGCCTGACGGAGCTGCTGGGTGGCACCACCCGCGGCTATCGGCTGTTCATGGCCTGGGTGCTGGTCGTCTTCGCTGGCATCCTGCTGCTCAGTGAGCTCAACCTACCGGTGGGGACCGCAGTCGAAGAGACGGCTGGAGTGCGGCGCTGGCTCGTCGTGGCGTTCGCGGTG
>DASSEC010000201.1:0-2227 GCA_035696685.1 Candidatus Limnocylindria bacterium
CCGAGACGCCCTGTTCACCGATGAGGTGGCGCGCCAGGCAATGGAGCTCGACCTGGAGCTGATCCAGGTCGACGTGGGCGAACCGGCCGAGAGCCTCATTGGTCGTGTCGCTGACAGCCTCGGCCTCGTGCCCCGATAATCCGGCCATGGATCGACTGATCGCCGGCGAGGCCGTCGCTGCCACGGAGGCCGGAGCCATCGCCGCTGCCCGGCTGATGGGGCGCGGCGACCGCGACGCGGCCGACCACGCCGCGGTCGAGGCCATGCGCCGTGCGATGGAGGAGTCGGAGATTTCCGGCACCATCGTCATCGGCGAGGGCGAGCGCGACCAGGCGCCCATGCTCTACATCGGCGAGAAGGTCGGTAATCCCGAGGCGGCGATCGAGGTGGATATCGCGGTCGACCCGCTGGAGGGGACCAACCTGGTCGCCACCGGATCGGCCAATGCCACCGCCGTGCTGGCCGCCGCCGAGCCTGGCGGCCTGATGCACGCGCCCGACACCTACCTCCAGAAGCTGATCGTGGGACCCCAGGTGGTAGGCCACGTCAGCATCGACGACCCGGTGGAGGTCACCATCCGGACCATCGCCGAGCGGCTGGGCCGCGGGCCGTGGGACATCACGGTCGTGATCCTGGACCGTCCCCGCCACGAGCAGCTCATCGCCGACGTGCGTGCCACTGGCGCGCGGATCAAGCTCATCAGCGACGGCGACCTCACCGCCGGCATCAGCGTGGCCGTCTCCGGCACCGGCGTGCACGCGGTCATGGGGACGGGCGGTGCCCCGGAGGGTGTGCTGACGGCGGCCGCCCTGAAATGCCTGGGCGGCGAGATCCAGGGCAAGTTCGCGTGGCGCTCGAAGGAGGAGAAGGAGCGCGCGCGGAAGATGGGCGTGGACGTCGACGACACGGACCGCGTCTATTTCACCAACGACCTGGCATCCGGCGACGAGGTGGTCTTCTCGGCCACCGGCGTCACCGATGGTGAGCTCCTGCGCGGGGTCCGCTTCTTCGGCGGCGGCGCGCGGACGCACTCACTGCTGATGAGCTACAAGCGCGGGATCGTCCGCTTCACCGACACGGTCCACACCTTCGACCGCCAGATCCCGCCTCGCGTCCGCCTCTAGCCGAGCGGCGGCTCCCGCAGGTCACGACGCCGCTCACGGCGCCGAACGCCAAATAGGACCGAGACGCCGAGGGCGATCACCAGGATCGGCCAGATGGCGTCCCAATTGAGCGGGCCGAGATCGAACCCGAGGGTGAGATCCAGGAAGTAGTACGCCCCAACCAGCAGGATCACCCCTCCGATCAGGAGAGCACCGATGTCGAAGCGTTCGCTCGGGCCAGTCATGTCTGAAGCCTCCACTGCCGTCGCGCTGCGCGCGGCTCAGCGTCACCATCGGCCGGCATCAATCCTCGGGCCAGTGCCATTCGCCCCGAACCCCGAGTGCCTTCGGGCCCCGCGCTGCCTCCAGCCGATGTGCGGCCTAGCGGTCCGCCCAGTCCGGCCCGCCGATCCGCATCACCTCCTGGTCGGCGACGCTGGGCAGCAGGTCCGCCACGGTGACATCGGTCCGCAGGTCGGCGCAGTTGCGCCAGGGGCGCAGCCCCGGGTCGAGCTCGGCCAGCGGCTCCAGCACGAAGCGCCGCTCCTGCAGCCGGGGGTGCGGCACGATCAGGTCGATCTCCATGTCCGCGACGCAGTGCCCGTCGAAGGCCAGGATGTCCAGGTCCACGATCCGCGGTCCAAAGCGCTCGGCCGACGGCTCGCGGCCCAGGGTGGCCTCCAGCCGCTTCAGATGGATCAGCAGGTCGGCCGGCTCCAGGTCCGTCTCCAGCTCCAGGGCGGCGTTGGTGAAGATCGGCTGGTCCAGGAGGTCGCGCGGCTCCGTCTCATACAGGCTCGAGACACGGACGACCTGCCCAATGACCTGCAGCTCGCGCACGGCGCTGACGAAGGCCTGGCGCGGATCGCCCAGGTTTCCTCCGAGTCCGATGAAGGCGCGCACGCTCAGCCGACTCTAACCGATGCCGCCGGCGCCGATGCGTCTTGTGGTGCGCGGCGGCAACCCGCCGGGCGTCACGGGCAAAACTGGCGCGGCGCTTGCATTAGGGCGCGGCATGGAAATCAGTGAAGGCACCCGCCTCGAAAAGGCCCTCGTGGTGGCAGCCTGCTTCCCGTTCCTGATGCTGGGGCTTCTCTTCCTCTTCGCCTGATCCGGCTCGGTCT
>DASSEC010000202.1:0-4780 GCA_035696685.1 Candidatus Limnocylindria bacterium
GCCGGCTGCATGCCGCTGTCCGTCAGCGTGGCGGAGAAGCTGACCGCGGACTCGCCGCAGCTCGAGGGCAGGTTCGTGGCGGGGACGCAGGCCACCATGGCGACGAGCACCACGGCCAACGCGGCGGCGATGGCTCCGATCAGGCCGATACGACCGCCCATATTCAGGACGCTCCGCGACGGCGAAGGGCCAGGCAGCCAGCGCCGACCAGCAGCAAGGTTCCGCTGGCGACCGGGATCGAGATCGGGTTGCGCGGTGCCGGCAGGGCGGTGTCCGGACCGTGCTCGCCGCCCGTCGGCCCGGGAATGCTCTCCAGCGCCTTGAAGCCGAAGCTGAACGTGCCGTGCAGCTCGTGCCCATCTACCCCGGCAACCGTGTAGCGCACCGTGTACACCCCGGGAGCGCTGACGGTAACCGAGCCGTTCATGACGTTGCGATCGGCGACAGTGAGGTCAACGGCACCGCTGCCGACCTGGGTGCCATCGGCGTCGGTGACGGTGAAGCTGCTCAGGTCCGGGTCGAGCTCGTCGTCGAACGTGATCGTGACGTCGCTCGGAGCGGTGTCGACGTTGGCGCCGGCAGCTGGCGAGCTGGAAATCAGCTCGACGTGACCGAGCGCCGCCTCGGGCAGTGCCAGCAGACAGACCCCGGCCAGCAGGGCGGCCAGCGTGACGATCCTGTCGCGCATCGGCTGGGGAATACCTCCTAGGGGGCGATGCGGGCACGCAGGTAGTTCACGAGGTCCCAGCGGTCACCCGCCGAGAGATTACTCGCGAAGCCCGGCATGCCGCTGCCGACCGTTCCGACCTTGATGCGGTACTCGATCGCCCCGTCGCTGAGGTCCGGCAACATCTCGGGCAGCGGCTGGATGACCAGGCCGTCCTCAGTGGCCGTCGGCCCGTCGCCGGCACCGCCCGCGCCGTGGCAGGCTGCGCAATTCGCCTGGTAGAGGTCCTCCCCACGGCCGATGGAGTCCGAATTCGCAGCAGTCGGGTTGTGCTGGGCATCTGCGGCCGGCGGCGCCTGGTTGGCCGCCTGCACCACCGCCCGCGATCCGACCACCAGGCCGATGACGACCGCAGCCAGCACGACGGTCGCTCGCGCCCACGCGACGCCGGTGGCTGGTCGACGGCGAGCGAGCAGCGCGAGCCCGGCGGTGATCGCCAGCATGGCGGAGACCAACAGCCAGCCGCCGATCCCCTCCGGCACCCACCGCCAGGCCACTGCCAGCGGCCAGGGAACGCCGATCCCGATGTCATGCGGCGGCACCACTTCGGGCGGGACCGGCTCGCTGACCGGCAACGGGAAGGTGGCGGTCTCGTCCAGCTGGCCAACGCGGCGCACGATCACTTCCACGTGCCAATCGCCGATGACCGGCGTATAGGCGCCGGTCACGCCCCAGAAGGCAGGGTCGTCGCTCGCGTTCATAGGCACACGCTCCGGAGCCAGGCCGCTGCCGGCCGGCGGCGTGAACACCAGGAAGACCCGCTGCACGTCCGTTCGTGGCAGGTTCGTCTTCGCGTCCGCCACGCCCACCTGGTAGCGCTGGTTGCCCGGCGCCGGCAGGTCAACCGCCACATGCACGGAGGACGCGCCGGCCACGTCGTAGAGGTGCGCGGTGGTCAGGGCCGGCAGCGCCAGGTCCGGGGGCCGGTTCGCTGATGGCTGCCCCGTGACGAGGTTCGCGGCCGCCAGCACGGCCAGGGCTCCGATCAGCAGCTCGGCGCCGATCAATGGCAGCGCACGCCGGACGCTGCCTGCGCGAGCCAGGAAGAAGTTGGCGGAGCCGATGCCCACCGCCAGGCAGAAAAGCAACGCCTTGGCCAGGAGGGTATCGCCGTAGCCGCTGGCCACCAGCTCGCGCGCGTCGCCAAGCAGGACCGGCGAGTTGGCGAGGCCGGTCAGCACCACCACCGGCGCCGCGACCAGCGCGACCCTCGAGTGGCGTCGGAGCGCTTCGCCCACCGCGGGCCGGGCGCGACGGACCAGGAGGAAGAGGCCCACGAGCGTGCCGAGCCAGGCCGCCGCCCCGAGCTGATGGACCAGGTCGACCAGCGCGAGCAGGGTGCCGCCCTTAGCAGCGGGATGGCCGGCGAAGCTGAGGCCCGCCATGGTCAGGATGCCCGCCGCCAGCAACACCGAAAGCCAGCCTTGATCGGCCGAGAGCGGCGCCGACCTGCCTCGCCGTCGCGCCTCCTTGTGGGCGATCCAGTGGCTCATCGCCAGCACGAGGCTGCCGAACGCTCCGAGCAATGCGACCCTCATGGCGATGGCGAACGGCGTCCAGCCGAAGGGGCCCGCGAAGTCGAGCGGGAACCAGCCGCCATGAGCCGCGAGGTGCCCGCCATTTGCGCCGAGGATCGGCCGGGCCGCAAGGCTGAGGTAGACGGCCAGGCCCAGCAGCGAGGCTGCCGCTCCCGCGCTGATCGGTCCCCATGGCGCGGGCACCTCGGCCACGCCGGTCGCCGCCAGGGCCGGCCTGGCGGAGAACAGCCAGAAGATGATGGTGCCCACAAAGGCGAGCACGGCGGCCAGCGCCAGCCAGCGGGCCAGCACCACGTCCAGGCCGGATGACAGCGAAGCGGAACTGCTGGGGGTGATGGGCGGCGCCTGCGTCCCGCTGGGATCGATCAGGAACGCAAGGATCCCGCTGGTCACGTGCCCGTCGACCGCCGAGGTGACCTGGTAGCTGACGGTGTACACGCCGGGGCTCAGCTCGGGAAGCGGCACGGTTGCCGTCGTGCCCTTACGGTCGACGGTCGACGGGCCGACCCGCGGGACCACCACCTGCTGGTCGGTGAGCAGCGTGACGGTGGCCGACCCCACGTCGATCGGTTCGCTGAAGGTCAGGGTGATGGCCTTTGGCGTGGCGGGCAGCGTCGCGTTGGCGGCCGGATCGGAGGAGAGCAGCTCACTGTGGGCCGAAGCGCTCGCCGGCAGCAGCGCGCTGGCCAGGAGCAGGGCGAAGACCAGGGCGCCGACGCGTGTCGGGAAGGTGCCGCGGACGATCGGGGTGAGCCTCGTTCGAAGCTAGCTCTCTCGCGGCGAGTATACGGAGGCGGGCCGGTGAGGCCCGCCCGCGTGCGATTGCTGGGCCGCTGGCGCGATCGGCCTACTGCGCGGCCTTGGCGACGTCCGAGTCATCGTCAACCTCGATGTCGTGACGCCTGGCGGCGCGCAGGATCTTCTGCGCTGCTTCCTGCTTTGCGTTGTCGCTCTGGAAGTCGGTCTGGTTGAAGCGGCTGATCGCATTCCGGATGTGCGACTCGTCATGAATCGGCAGGTGCTCGCCACCCTTGCGATCGACATAGGCGAACTGGTCCTTGTCCAGCTTGTCGCGCTGGCGTGTGCTGAGCTCTGGCATCGGCTCATCTCCCCTTGGTGTGGTCTTTCACCCAGGGAACGTGCAGACGTCGTGCCGGGATCGCGCCGGAGTCAGTCCTCGGCGAAGAACGGGTCGTCGCCGTACAGCTCCAGCCAGCGGCGACGCATCTGGCGAATGGTGGCAACCACCGCGGTATCCGGGATGCCCGGCGGCAGCAGGGACGCGATGGCCATGCGCACCGGCTCGGCGCCTTCCATTCCCAGCAGCATCAAGTAGTCATGGACGCGCTGGGCCGGGGTCTTGCCCTCGGCCCGCATCCGTACCAGGACGTCCGCCTCGTGGTCCAGGGCGCCGGCATAGTCCGCATCGGCCCGTTCGAGGTCGGCCAGCAGGGCAGGGACGTGGTCCAGCCGCGGGTCCGAGTACGCCCAGCGGATGAATGAATCCATCACGCCGGCCGGGCGCGAGTGGTGGTCGGCATGGAACTGCTGGAGATACTGCCGCCGCTCGGCCTCGCTGCGGGTCAGGGCGATCTGCGCGACCTGCCGCATCTCCGGCGTCCAGCGGCGGAGCGATTCGACGAACTGGCGAAGGCTGAGGCTGCCGGCCGGCTGCGGCCGGAACTTGTGCTCATGGGGCTGCTGCACGCCGACCTATACTAGCCACCGCATGCCCCGCCTGACCTCGGCGGGCCCGTGGACCCGCCTGGCGGTCGGGGTCGCCGTGCTCGCCGTTGCCCTGACTTCGTCGCTGCCACGTGGCACGGCGCGGGCCACGACTGACGTCCTTCGCTACCTGGGCGGTGACGTCAAGACGCTGGACCCGGCCTTCATTGCCGACGCCGCGGACGTGCAGCTGCTGCTCCAGCTGTACGCCGGCCTCACGCGCATGGACGAGAACGGAGAGGCGTATCCGTCGCTGGCGGCCTCCTGGAAGGTCAGCGACGCGGGGCGCACCTACACATTCGTCATGCGGGAGGGGCTGCACTTCTCTGACGGCTCCTCGCTGACGTCCGCCGACGTCCGCCGCTCGTGGCTGCGCCTGTTGGACCCGGCCACGCACAGCACCGCGCCGGACGTCCTCAACGTCATCGTCGGGGCCGAGGAGCGCCTGGCCGGCGGGTCCGAGGACGCGGTCGGCATCCAGGCGCCGGATGCACGGACGCTGGTCGTTCGGCTGCGGCACCCGGCCAGCTACTTCCCGGCCATCACCGCCACCCCGGCCACGTTCGTGGTGCCTCCCAGCGCGGATGCGTCGCCGGACTGGCAGCAGGTCGAGGACTTCGTCGGCTCCGGTCCGTACGTGACGAAGAGACTGGATGACCAGCGGCTGGTCATGATCGCCAATCCGCAGTACGTGGCCGGCCCACCGCCGATCCGCGAGGTCGACTGGCTGGTCAAGGTCGACAGTGATGGCGTCGCGGCCTATGCCGATGGCTCGGCCGACCTGGTGGGC
>DASSEC010000203.1:0-2150 GCA_035696685.1 Candidatus Limnocylindria bacterium
GCGGTCGAGGTGGTGGCGCGGCGGGTTCGCCGTTGCGGAAGCCACGGCGCCCTGGCGTACGACTTGGTGATCGTCGACCACCAGGATGGGGATGGTCGATCGGAGTGGACCGTCATCGCTGGGCCGGGACCTCGACGCGGAGGACGGTGCCGCGGCCGGGCGCGCTCGTGACCTCGAGCCGGCCCGCGAGATCGGCGACTCGGCCTCGCATCGATCGCAGACCGAAGTGTTCGCGGCCTACCGCGGCTGGATCGAAGCCGCGGCCGTTGTCGGACACCTGGATCGAGACGGTGTCGTCCTCTGTCGCGATGCGGACCGTGGCGTTGCTCGCCCGAGCGTGCTTGACCACGTTGGCCAGCGCTTCCTGGCCGAGGCGGTACAGCTGCTGTTCGACCTCCGGCCCCAGCGGCAGGCGCGGATCGGGCCCGTTGACCTCGATCACCAGCCCTTCCCGGGCGCTGAGCGCCGATGCCTGCTTGGTGAGTGCGGTGACCAGCCCCTCCTCGGCGAGCGCGTCGGGCTGTAGCTCGAAGATGAGTGCGCGCATCTCGGCCAACGCGCCCCGGGTCAACTGGCCGATCTCGCTCAGCTCCTCCCCTACCGGCCCGGTGGCGTCGAGCTGCTCGAGCTCCAAGGCGCGCTGCGCGGTTCGGACGTGCAGCGTGGTGGAGAACAGCGACTGGGAGACCGAGTCGTGCAGGTCGCGGGCGATGTGCTGTCGCTCCAGGGCGGCACGCTCACCTTCGCGACGCTGAGACTCGGCCAGCTCCAGCGCGCCGCGCCGCCACTCGCTGACGATCGCCGCCAGGCAGCAGGTCGTCAGCGCCGCAAAGGTGATGTAGAGCTGGAGATTCAGGGCGCTGTGGGTTGGCGCAAGCTCGATGAAGGGTCCCACCTCGTTCGAGGTGGCCAGCACCGCGATCAACGCCGCAACCGCGACCGCCAGGGTGGCTCCCTGGGGGCCGAGGCGCAGCCCGGCCCAGATGAACGTGGGGAACACGATGTAGGTGAGCGGCTGGTCACCGGAGAATGCGATCATGCTTAGTCCGGTCACGGCGGCGAGCATCAGTGCGCCCTCGGCCGCGCGGCGGCCTCGCCACAGCGACGCACGTGGGTGTGCCCAGGCCAGGGCGAGCGGGACGATGACCAATCCGCCCGCGACGCCGCCGAGCCACCAGCTCCGCCAGAACACCCCCATCTCCGATATCTCAATCACGCCGCCCGCCCATCGGGCGAGTATCGCGACGGTCGCAGCGAGCGCCTCCCCGACCGCGACGGCGACGAGCACGGCGCCGATGTGCTCGAGCCGATCCATCGCCGCCCGCCGGCCGACCAACCGCTGGAGGATCAGCACAGCCACAACGGCCCTGGCCATATGACCCGCGGTGTCGGCGAGCGCGATCCCCAGCGGCTGCCGATCGCCCGGAAGGTCCACGATGGTGCCGAGCAGGTCCCCGAGCAGGACCCCGGGCCACCAGCGCAACCCACCCAAATACAGCAGCGCGATGCCCACGCCGGTGGCTGGCCAGAAGGCACCCACCCCACCCGTCAGCAAGAGCGCCTCGCCGCTCTGGGCGGCGGCGTAGTAGCCGCCGGCGATCAGCAGCATCCCGGCCGCATACCGCATCGACCGTCCGGGAACCAGGATGCCCCGCCAGGTCGGCTGGGCGGCAGGGAGCGGTGCGTCGGTGTTCGTCAGGCCTCCCATGTCTGCGCAGAGCCGTTGAAAAACGGTACCGCCGCGGGCAACCCGAGTCGAACGACGCGGCCGCGCCGAGCCGGCGGCCTCACCCGCCTCCTGGCCAGGGAGCGTGGCGATAGGCAGCGCGGATCATGTCGAGGAGGTCGTCCACGTCCCGGCCGTGCTTCTCCAGGAAGCCGTGCGCTCCTGCCATCATCGCCTGGCGCCTCAACTCGCCCATCTGGCTGATCGCGACCACCGGGCGGTCCCGGCCTCGGAGCTCCCCGAGGACCTCCATGCCATCGGGCGCCTGCGGCAACAGGAGATCCAGGACCACGACGTCGGGAACCAGCTCCAGGTCGAGGCGCTTGGCGTTTCGGGTGGAGGCGGCCTCGCCGACCACGGTGAGATCGGGTGAAGAATCGATCAGGCTGCGGAGCGCCCGCCGGACCCGGGCGTCGTCGTCGAC
>DASSEC010000204.1:0-4701 GCA_035696685.1 Candidatus Limnocylindria bacterium
CGGTGCGGCGCTGCTGTCGGTGATCGTGAGCGTGCACGTGCTGGCGGTCGACGAGCGGCTGCGCGCCTCCGGCCACATCACCGCCCCGCCGGGCGAGCTGGAGCCGCATAAGGTCGCGGTGCCGCTCCACCATCCCGGCGACGCCGACGGCGGCTAGATGCTGGAGTTCATCGACCGCGTCGTCATCCCCTTCTTCCTGAGCCTCTACGACGCCGTCGGCTACGTCGGCGTGGCCGTCGCCATCGGCCTGGAGACCTTCATTCCCATCATCCCGTCGGAGGTGATCGTTCCGATGGCCGGCTGGAAGGTCAGCCAGTCGGCCGCGGACCCCACGCTGCTGGAGCCGCTGACGCACGCGCCGTGGAGCTGGCTGGTCGTCCTGGTCGTGGCCACGGCGGGCGCGGTGGCAGGCTCGGTGGCCGGCTACGTGATCGGGGCGTGGGGTGGGCGGCCGCTGCTGGACCGCTGGGGCCGCTACGTCCACATCTACCCTGATGACCTGGACCGGGCCGACGCCTGGTTCGCGCGATACGGCGATTGGGCGGTGTTCGTCGCCCGGCTGGTGCCCCTGCTGCGGGCGCTCATCAACTATCCGGCGGGCGTGGCCCGCATGCCGGTGGGCCGGTTCGTCCTGTTCAGCACGCTCGGCTCGCTGCCGTGGAACGCAGCGCTCCTGCTGGCCGGCTACCTGCTGGGCGCCAACTATCGCCACCTGTACGACGCCGTGCGGCCCTACGAGCTGGCGATCTACGCCGTGGTCCTGGTGGGCGGCGCGTACGTCATCTACCGCTGGCTGCGGGGACGGAGCGCGGTTGACCGAAGTCCGCCGCCGGTGGCACGCTAGGCGGGCAACCGAACAATTCCATCGTCTTCGGGGCGGGGTGAAATTCCCCACCGGCGGTCGGCTCTCCCCGGAGGGCCAGCCCGCGAACCCTGACGGGCCCGGCGCCACGGAGCACGGCGACGGGAATGACCTGGCAGGGCCGACCTGACTCGGCGAGCGCGACGCTCACCGGCCGACAGGGCCGACGGTCACAGTCCGGACGGGAGAAGGCGAGCGCGAGGCGTTCCTCCGACGCATCGACCAGGCCGAGCCTGCGCACGCGCAGCGCACGGGTTCGGCCGATGTCACCGCCGGACGCCGCTTCGCGACGCGCCCCGGGCAACGGTGTCCAGGCACGGTACGAATGGGGCGCATGACGCAGCAGCAGATCGATCTCGGAACCACCGCAACAGCGGCGAGCGGCGGCCTGGCCGTGCACGTCCACGACGTCGCCGTCAGCTTCCCGGCGCCCGACGGACGATTGACCGCGCTGGAAGGCTGCTCGCTGGACGTGGCCGCGGGCAGCTTCACGGTGATCATCGGCCCCAACGGCTGCGGGAAGTCGACGCTACTGCGGGTGATGGCTGGCCTGCTGGTCCCGGACGCCGGCACCATCACCATCGGTCCCGCGCCGGATGCGGACGAACCTCGCGCCGGCGACCCGCGGGTGGGGATCGCCTTCCAGCAGCCGCGCCTGCTGCCGTGGCTGACCGTTGCGGAGAACGTGGAGCTGCCGCTGTCGCTGGCGGGGGTCGCGCGGGACGAGCGGGTGGCACGGGCCGTCGCCGCCATGCGGCAGGTTGGGATCAACGACGCAGCCCGGCTCCGGCCACCGGAGCTGTCCGGTGGCATGGCGCAGCGGGCCGCGCTGGCGCGTGCCCTCGTCGACGACCCGCCGGTGCTGCTGCTCGACGAGCCGTTCAGCGCGCTGGACGCGCTGACCCGCGAGGCTTTCGACAGCGAGCTGCAGCGGCTCTGGCTCGAGCGGCGCCGCACGCTGATCCTGGTCACGCATTCGGTGAGCGAGGCAGTGCGGCTGGCGGACGAAGTGGTGGTGCTCACCGCACGACCCGGGTCGGTTGCGCGCCTGGTCCCGGTCACCCTGCCGCGCCCACGCGACGTGGACCTGGCCGCGGCGGAGCTCGAGTCGGCCATCAGGTCGACGCTCGCATCGGTGAATCCGCCCGAGCTGGCGCCATGGACGCGAACGGCATGAGGCGGCTGGCCACCGCGGTCACCTCGCTGGCCGTCTTCCTGGCCGCCTGGAAGGTGCTGACCACGGTCACCGGCACGCCGCAGTACATCCTGCCGGCGCCCGAGGTGGTCGCCGAGCGCGGGGTGCGGGCGATCGGCTCCGGGGTCCTGTGGGAGCACCTGTGGGCGACGCTGACCGAGGTCGTGCTGGGCTTCGCACTGGGCGCGGCCGTCGCGATCGGTGCCGGCGTGGCCCTGGGGAAGAGCGTCGTGATCGAGCGCGTGCTGTCGCCCTATATCGTGGCGGCGCAGGCGGTGCCGGTGCTGGCCCTTGCCCCGTTGCTCGACATCTGGTTCGGCGGCGGGCTGCTGTCGCGAGTGCTGGTCGTGGCGCTGATCGTGTTCTTCCCGATCGCGATCGCCACCATGGTCGGCATCCGCACTGCCGACCCGCGCCTGCGGGAGATGCTGCGCAGCCTGGGGGCCACGCCGGGGCAAGTGACCGCTCGCCTGGAGATCCCCTCCGCCCTGCCGGTCATCTTCGGCGGGCTGCGGGTGGGCGTGACCCTGGCAGTGATCGGCGCGGTCGTGTCCGAGTGGGTGAGCGCCAGCACTGGGCTGGGGGTGCTCATCAACATCGCCGACCAGGGCCTGTTCGACACCCCGCTCATGTTTGTCGCGCTCGCCGCGCTGGCCATCATCGGCCTGGCGTTCTACGGCCTGGTGGTCCAGGTCGAGCGGCGGCTCATCCAGCCTGCATGAGGTAGACCGATGTCCTCGCGTCGCACCAGTCTCGGGATCGTCTTCGCCGCGGTGCTACTGGCGCTCGTCGGGCTATTGGTCTTCCGCCAGCTGGCCGGCGGACCGAACGGCTCGTCGGCATCCGGCAGCCCCGGGCAAACGCCCACCGCGACTTCGAGCCAGCAGGGCCTGCGGCCCGTGAAGCTGCTGCTCGGCTTCCAGCCTGACGTCCAGTTCGCGCCGTTCTACCTGGCGCAGCAGGCCGGCTACTTCCGCGACGCCGGCCTGGACGTGACGATCGGCTACAGCCCTGACGTGCTGCGACTGGTCGCGGATGGCCAGGCGCAGGTGGGCGTGGCCGATGCCACCGACGTGATGATCGGCCGCACCTCCGGCATTCCCATCAAGTACGTCTCTACGCTGTACGAGCACTTCCCGGTGGCGCTGATCGGGGCGCCGGGAACGGTGCCGAACGACCCCTCTGGACTGCGCGGCATGCGAATCGGCACGCCGGGCCGTTTCGGCTCGTCGTGGCATGCGCTGCTGGCCCTGCTCCGCGCCGGCGGGCTGTCCGCGAACGACGTCACCATCCGTGAGTACCCACAGTTCAACCAGGTCGAGGGCCTGCTGAACGGCGACGTGGACCTGATCACCGGGTTCGTGGCCAACGAGCCGCTGCGGCTGAAGGCGCAGGGTTTCGACACCGCCTTGATGCGCGTCGACGATTTCGCGCCGCTGCCCGGCCCGGGCGTCGTAGCCGGCGACGACCTACTGGCGGCCGACCCGCAGCTGGTTGCCGCGTTCGCCGATGCGGTGATCCACGCGCAGCGGGACATCGCCGCCGACGTGAAGGTGGGCGTCGACGCGGCGGTCAAGCTCGTGCCGGCCATCGGCGAGGACCGCGCCACGGCGACCCAGGTGCTCAGAGCCACGGCGGGCCTGTGGGGCGGCGGCAGTGACGGTCCCACCGGGACGATCGACCGCGGCATCTGGCAGACCGGCTACGCGACGATGCGGGACCTCGGGTTCATCGACGGCTCGGTCCCGGTTGCCGACATGTTCGACGCCTCGGTGATGCCGGCGTCCTAGCGGTCGCTGGCCGGTTCCCGGTCGCTGGCGGTCTCGCGCTCCACCAGCAGCGCCTCGATCCACGGGTCGCCGGCGCCGAGGCCGCGCTCAGCAGCCTGCACGGTCTGGTCCAGCAGCATCATGGTGGTGACCGGACCGACGCCGCCGGGGACGGGCGTGATCGCACGCACCACGGGGCGCAGCGCCGCCGTGTCCGCGTCGCCGACGATGCCGCCCGGCGTCGTGTTGATCCCGCAGTCGATGACCACGGCGGACCGGTTGACCATCTCGGAGCGGATGAGTCCCGGCTGACCGGCGGCGACCACCAGGATCTCGGCCCGGCGCGTCTCGCGCGCCAGGTTGCGCGTCCGGCGATGGGCGATGATCACCGTCGCATCGGCCTCCAGCAGCAGGCCGGCAACAGGCCGGCCGACCACCGCCGAGCGACCGACCACGACCGCGCGCTTGCCGGCGATGGGGATCTCGTAGGTGCGCAGGATGGCCATCACCGCCAGCGCCGTGGCCGGGACGAACGCGCGGTCGCCGCGTGCCAGGCGCCCGGCGTTCAGCGGCGTGGCGCCGTCCACGTCCTTGGCCGGATCGATGAGCGACACGATGGCCGCGGCGTTCAGGTGCGCCGGCATCGGCTGCGCCAGCATGATGCCGGTGATGGCGGGGTCGCGATTGAGCGCCCCGATCCGTGCCCGCAGGTCGCTCAGCTGCACGCCGGATGGCGGGATGATCTCGACCGGCTCGATGCCCACGCTGCGCGCCGCCCGCGACAGGCTGGCGGCGTACACCGCCGACGGCCCCTGCTCCTCGAAGCGCAGGATCGCCAGGCGTGGCTGCAGGCCGGTCCGCTCCCGCAGCACGAC
>DASSEC010000205.1:0-3724 GCA_035696685.1 Candidatus Limnocylindria bacterium
GCGGAGCGTCTGGTCGATCACGTTCGAAGCCTCCACCTCCCGGCCTCGCCAGGCGGCCAGGATCAGGGGGCCGTAGGGCGGGAGATAGCTGCCGATCACCTCGGTCAGTGTCCGCGCCTCCTGGATCAGCTGCGCGGCCGCGAGCAGCCTGCCGGTGAGCGTGTGCGCACCGATCCGCAACGTGAGGGCGACGGGGAGCACCGACAGCGCACCGGCCTCGCGGGCGAGCTGGAGGTGACGGGCGGTCAGCAGGTCCCAGGACTCGTCGTCCCACACCACCACGGCGGCTTCGCCGGCGAGCCACAGCCAGCGGAGCGCTTCCTCGCTGGACATGCTCCTGCCGCGAAACGCGCTCACGGCCTGCTGCAACGTCGGCACGCCGGCCGCATATCCCCTGGTGAACTGTGTCGCCAGACCATAGAGGAGGAGGTCGGGGGCGCGCGGCGGCCGCAAGGACACCGGTGCTGCCAGCGCGGCCTGCGCCACCTCGAGCACACCGCCTCCGCGCGCCAGCGGCCCGGCGAACCGCGCTGCCCAGAGCGCATCCAGATAGGTCTCGCGCGCCAGGCCCACGTCCAGCGACTCGAGCCGCTTGGCCGCCCGGAGTAGCAGCTGCGGAGCCTCGCTGCCACGGTTCTGCGAATATGCGATCTGCGCGCGAAGCACGTCGAGCCGGGCGCGCTCCAGGTCGTCCAGCGGTCCCGCCTGGGCGGCGGCCAACAGCCCTAGCGCCGCGTCGGGCGCGCCCGCAAGGTGCTTGGCCTGCGCCGCGGCCAGCGCCCGCTGCGCTCGCCGGGCCGGATCGAGCGTCAAGCCGACCGCTCGTTCCAGGAACGCGGCCGCCGCCGCGAGACCTCCGCGCCGCTGCGCCCGACCCGCGGACCGCTCGAGCTCGGCGGCGACCTCCTCGTCGGGGCCCGAGGTGGCCTGCGCCCGGTGCCAGGCGCGGCGATCGGGATCGACCTCCGCATCGGTCACCTCCGCCAGCGCGGCGTGCACCTTCTGGCGCTGCGGAACCGGCGCCGCCCGGTACACCGCCGAGCGCACCAGTGGATGGCGGAACACCACCCGGCCGCCAATCTCGAGCAGCCCCGCCGCTCCCGCGCTGTCGTCAGCCTCGATACCGAGCCCGAGGTGCCTGGCCGCGCGCCACACCAGCGCCGGATCACCGACCGGCTCGGCCGCGGCGACCAGCAGCAACAGCCGGGTCTCGTCGGGCAGGCTCTCCACCCGCCGCAGGAAGGTCGCCTCGAGCCGGGCGGACAGCGGCGGCACGTCCGGCAGCCCAAAGCCACCGGCGAGCTCCGCCGGCGAGCGTCCCCGCGGTAGCTCCAGCAAGGCCAGCGGGTTCCCTCGCGTCTCGGCCACGATCCGATCCCGCACCCGCTCATCCAGCGGCCACCGGACCACCGAACCCAGCAGCTCCCGCGCGTCGGCATCCCGCAGGCCTTGGACCACGAGCTCTGGCAGGCCGCGAAGTTCCGTGCTGGGCTCGCGCGCGGCGAACACCACCAGCACCGGCTCCGCCACCAGCCGCCGCGCCGCGAACGCCAGCGCCTGCGCCGACGCCTGGTCCAGCCACTGCGCGTCGTCCACCACGCAGACAAGCGGGCGCTGCCCGGCGAGCTCGGACAACAGGCTGAGCACCGCCAGGCCGACCAGGAACCGATCCGGCGCCGGGCCCGCCCGCAGGCCGAAGGCGGTCCCAAGCGCATCGCGCTGCGGGCTCGGCAGGCGTTCGAGGCGGTCGAGCATCGGCCCGCACAGCTGATGCAGCGCGGCGAACGGGAGCTCCATCTCCGACTCGACCCCCACTGCGCGGACGACCCGCAGATCCGACGCCGACTCGGCGGTGTAGTCGAGCAACGCCGTCTTGCCCATCCCGGCCTCGCCGCGGACCACCAGCACGGCGCTGCGCCCGCCACGGACGCCCTGGAGGAGCGCATCCAACGCCGCACACTCGCTGCGGCGCCCGAGCAGCGTGCGGAACGAGCCCGACGGCTGCTCGAAGCCTGTCAAACCGCCCACCCCCTGCGCCATCCGAACCAAGCGCTAGGGTACCGGCCAGAGTCTTCCACGGGCGCTGACCGGCGCGACCTACGACGTCGACGGCGGCCGCAGATCGCTGCCATGCAGTAGGACGGTGCTAGCCTCGGTGCGGGCGGTTGGCTGGCTCTTGCTGGTTGGTGACCTCGGGGTCTTGGGGGCACGCATGGTTCGACTCGCGGAGGTGGAGGAGCCACTCCGGACGCTGCTCGTCCACCTCGACTGTCCATCATTTGAGACGACACCGTGCGTGTCCGGGCCCCCACTCCGCCGACGTCGGGTGGTCCTCGTCTCGACGGCCGGCCTCCATCTCCGCGACGACCGGCCATTTGTCGGTGCGAGCACCGAATATCGCCTCATTCCCGGGTCGGCTCGCGCGACCGACCTGCTCATGAGCCACATGTCGGTCAACCACGACCGCAGCGGATGGGAGCTGGACTGGAACGTCGTCTTCCCTCTCGACCGCCTGCGGGAGCTGGCCGAGCAAGGCGTCATCGGCAGTGTCTCGGACTTCCACTATTCCTTCATGGGAGCGACTGATCCGAGGGAGCTCGAGGATCTCACCGGACAACTTGCATCGACCATGCGCAAGGACGGCGTGGACGCGGCCCTCCTGATTCCCATATGACCGTTCTGCACGCGCGCCGTGGGCGGGCTCGCGCAGTACCTGGAGCGAAGCGGTGTGCCGACCACCCAGCTGAGCCTGGTCCGCGAACACACCGAGCGGATCCGCCCGCCGAGGGCGTTGTGGGTCCCGTTTCCCTTCGGCCGACCGTTCGGGGTGCCCCGAGACGCCGCGTTTCAGACCCGGGTTGCTGTCGCCGCGCTGCGACTTCTGGAGCGAGACGACACCCCGGTGCTGCACGACTACCCCGTCGAGGCTGACCCAGGTGAGGACGTCAGCCTGGCCGGCCTGGCCTGCCCGGTCCAGTACGGGAGCCGGGCGTCCGGGCAGACGGACGAGGAGCGGATCGCCGCGGCGGTGGCGCTCGAGATGCAGTGGCTGCGGCCTTGGTATGACATCGCGATCAAGCGGCGGCAGCGAAACGCCGTCGGGGTGACCGGACTCGAACCCGAGGGCCTGGCGACGTACATCGCCAGGTTCCTGTCCAGCGGCCACCCACCGAATCCGCGCCCTGACCTTCCGTTGATCCATACGTTGAAGCTGGCCGTGGAGGACCTGCACGGGTATTACCGAGCGGCTGCTCTGGCGCAGCCGGGGCCAAGTCCAACCATGCACGGGATCGCGTCCTGGTTCTGGCGCGACACCGCCGCCGGGATGCTGATCCATGCGGTCAGGCGAGCGATCCTCCAGCGCGGCGACTCCGCCGACGCCCCCGTCGCCTACCTTCTCCTCGTGCCCTTCGAATACGCCGATACCGAGCTGGGTACCGAGGAGATCGATCGGAACTTCGCCGCCCTGCTCAAGCACCGCGACCGATAGCGACCGTGGCGCTCTGCCGGCTCATGTCGTGTGGTCACGCCCGCTCCTGTGGATGCCTGGAGCTCACCGGCAAGCCACCACCCCCACCGTCACCTCCGCGCAGTCCGGTAGGCCGGCCGGGCCGGCGATGCCGCGGCACCCTGGCCATCCCGGCTCAGTGGGTCGTGTCGTAGTCCACGAGCGCACCTGGCTCCGGCGCCGGGGGGCCGTCCAGGACCCAGTCGCTGCCGGAGC
>DASSEC010000206.1:0-12031 GCA_035696685.1 Candidatus Limnocylindria bacterium
CCAATGGGCACGTTGACGTAGAAGATCCAGTGCCAGCTGAAGTTGTCCGTGATCAGGCCGCCCAGCGCCGGCCCGACCAGCGTCGAGACGCCGAACACCGCGCCGAAGAAGCCCTGGTACCGGCCGCGCTCGGACGGCGCGAAGATGTCGCCGATGATGGCCAGCGCAATCGGGAATAGCGCGCCGGCGCCCAACCCCTGCAGGCCGCGGAAGGCGATGAACATGACCATGTTCTGGGAGAGGCCGGACAGGATCGAGCCGAGCAGGAAAACGCTCACGCCGAAGATGAACAGCGGACGCCGGCCGAAGATGTCGGACAGCTTCCCGTAGATCGGGCCGCTGACCGTGGCTGTCACCAGGTAGGACGTGAACGCCCACGTGTAGACGTCGTTGCCTTTCAGTTCGCTGACGATCACCGGCAGCGCCGTGCCGACGATGGTCTGGTCCAGGGCGGCCAGGAAGATGCCGAGCAACACCGCGATCAGGATCTCGATCCGTTCGCGGTGCGGCAGCTCGATCGGTGCGCGGTCGTGATCGGCCGCGGGGTTGGCAGCAGTCATCGGGCGGGAAACTCCAGCTGTGCGGGCGTGGCGCGCTCTCCCTGCGTGACCAGCCCGGGTCCGCGCGCGCGGAGCGACGAAGTCTAGCCGTTCGACATCACGCGATTGCGAACGCGGGCGCGGGCCGAATTACGGCGTGCAGCCCGGGCTCGGGCGCGCCAGCGCGGTTGGCCGCGGTCATGCAGGGGCGGATGGCATGAGCATTGAACAGAACAAGGACATTGCCAGACGCTTCATCCAGGAGGTCTTCGTCAACGTCGATCCATCGGCCGTGGACGAGCTGGCCACCGAGGACTTCACCCCGCACAGCTGGGGGGAGATGCCGCCGGGCCGCGATAGCCTGAAGGCCGCGCAGCAGCGGGTCATGCAGGGCCTTTCGGACGCGAGCATGACCGTGGAGGACGTGATCGCCGAGGGCGATAAGGTCGTGGTGCGGCTGACGTCCCATGGCCGCCACGACGGCGAGTTCATGGGCATGCCTGCATCGGGCAAGGAGTACTCGATCTCCGAGATTCACATCTTCCGCATTGCCGATGGCAAGGTCGCCGAGCACTGGCGCGACGCGGACATGCTGGGGATGATGCAACAGCTCGGCGCGATGCCTACGCCGGCGGCGGCTGGCTCGCGCTGACGACGACGACCTCGGTCGTCCCGCTCTTCCCCTTCAGCTCCAGCGCGCGGCGCTCTAGCCCCGCGGTTTCGAAATGCGCAGACTCCGCGGCCGCGTCGGTCACCAGCAGCTCCCCGGCCCCGGCCGCCGATGCGAGGCGCGCCGTCACGTTGACTGGGTCGCCCATCGCTGTGAACTCCGCCTGCTCCCCAGATCCAACGGCCCCGACGAACGCGATGCCACTATTTACGCCGATGCCTATCGGAATCCATCCAGCCGTCCTGGCAAGCAGCGCACGACCAGCCGCAATTGCCCGATCTGCATGCAGCTCGCCCGTCAGGAGCGGAATGAACAGTCCAATGACTTCGTCGCCAACGAACTTGTCCACGATCGCGTCATGGTCCACGAGTACGTCGGTAGCCACGTCGAAGAAGCGGACCATCTGGCCGCGAAACGCGGTCGGCGTCAGGTGCTCGGCGAGCTCGGTGGAGCCACGGACGTCGGCGAACAACAGGCTGCACGGGATCTCGGCACCGGCACGCCGCTTGACCATGTCCTTGAAGCACCACGAGCAGTATTTGGGATTCTTCGGCCACGGACCCTTGCCGATAGCGGACATCACCTTTCCCCAGCCGCCGTGAAGGGGCGAAGCGCAGAGCTTGCAGTGCGCATCGCTCGGCAACACCTTCAACAGGTGCCGGCCGAACCGCATGGCGGAATTGGTTCCCATCAGCAACGCGCGGCTGAATTCCTCGTCGTGACGCTGTCGCTCCTCGTCGAGGTCGTAGCCGCGCGGGTCGCGCTCGGGAGGGATATCCGTCATCCGGCCAGCGCCTCCAGTTCGCTCACCACCCGGTCCAGCTCGGCGACCAGGTCGGCGCGGTGTGCCGGATTCGCCCGAAATGCCTCGACCAGCGCGCGGTAGTACCACAGCGAACCGTCGCGGCCACCCTTGAACCGCTCCCAGGTGGCTGGGCCGTGGCGTCGCAGGTCCGCGGCGATGGATCGGGCGTTGTGCAGCTTGTCGGACCCGCTCACCAGCAGGACCGATGCGTCCGCCTGCCCAACGTGAGCGACATACCGTTGCTTCCGGTCGCGCCACGGCGGCTTGGGGTGAACGTCGGAATCGGTGCAGCCCTCGACGATGTGGAGCACCCGCTCGCCAAATGCCGCCACCGCGGACCGAGCGACGTCGGTGGGCTCGACGTCCTCGATGGCGTCGTGCAGCAGCGCGGCGATCGCCTCGTCCTCGTCGGCCCCGTACTCCAGCGCGATCGAGCAGGTGCCCAGCAGGTGGCTGAGGTACGGGATCTCGCTCCCCTTGCGCCGCTGGTTGGCGTGCAGCTGAGCGGCAACGCCCAACGCCTCGATCAGCCGCGCGCTGTAATGGGGACCATCGGCCATAGGCGGATGATCATCCGCCAAGAGGGCAAGCGCGGCTAGCAGACGACGTTGGCGTCGAAGCCGTTCTTCGGGAACTGGCTGAGCTTCGCTCGGCCGCCGGTGAATCCGACTTCCTGGCAGTAGCGCAGGGCGCCGCGCAGCGTGCTGGCGCCCGCCATCCAGCTGGGATACGCGGAGAAGACCAACGTGCTGCCGGTGATCGACTCCCACATGTGCCGGGCCGAGTAGAAGCCCACGAACCCGACGTCGCGCGACTCCAGGAATGCCACCGCGCCCTGCAGGGTCGCCACGTTCAGCAGCTTGTTCCGGCGCCAGGAGTTGCTGGTCTCGACGTCCAGCCACCACCGATTGCGGACCGGCGTGCGGGTGGCGCCGGGCGGGGCCCAGCCCAGCGAGACGTAGGCGCGCACCGCGGTCAGGTATGAGTCCTTCGCCGCGTTCCAGCCATAGTCGTATGCGCATCCCTTGCTCAGCGGGGCGTCCTTCGTGCAGCGGCGTGGAAACCGCTGGCCGAGCGGCCACCGTTTGCTGAGGCTGGGGCCCGGGCTCCCGGTATTGGCGTAGAACGAGGCAAACCGACCGGCCCATTGCAGCTCGCTCGGCCCGTCGCCGATGCCCAGGCACGGATTCGGATCGAAGGCGCGGCCCTTGTTGACCCCGACGATCTTGAATGCCGCGTTCTTCGGGAAGCTGCCGTTGCACTGCGGGAACGAGATGTCGTAGCCGATGCTGCCGGCTGCCAGCTTCAGGGCGATGGGCGAGGGCTGCGAGGCAGCTTGCTGGACCGCGCCCTGCTGGTGGTGCGCCCGGTCCGTGCGAAACGCGTGGCCACCCGGTTCCACGGGGTAGTGCGCAGCGGCAGGCAGGGCGGAGGCCCACAACATGACGACCGCCAGGCCGGCAGCGGCCATGCTGCGATGGCGTGGAGTGATGAGGGCTAACACGAGGCTCGGGCTATGCTCGGTAGGGCTTCAGCGGGGCAGTGCAGCAGGCTACGGCCCATCCATCCGGCGCGCAAGCGAGCACTCGCTCGCCTGCCAGTTCGGCTGCCGATCCCCTACGCGACCAGCTCGTCCAGGATGCGCCCGATGTTGTCGACCGCCAGTGTCAGGTGGCCCTCCTCGGGGTGCAGGTGGACACATGCGTTGCCGACGTGGTCGACCAGCCACTGGCCATGGGCGTACGGGACCATCTTGTCGTGGGCGCCCTGCCAGACATGGAATGGCACGCTGATGGAGCCGATGTCGAAGCCCCAATCCCGGCTGAAGGCCATGTCATCGTCGAACCAGCCCCAGTATCCGTTTCGCAGCCCCTCGCGCGTGGTCTCGGCCACGTTCTCGGCGAACGCTCCGGTCAATGACCCGCGGTCGACGTGGTCGATCAGCCCGCCGAACGCCTGGGCGACCTCGTCCGCGGTGACCTTGCTCCACACCGGGTAGGCGCGTTCCTTGAACGCGATCAGGGCCTCTGGTCCTTCCAGCGACGCGCCGAACTCCTCGATGTTCTCCGGGCCCATGCCGTCGAACCAGTCGATCCCCGGCGCCGGGTACGGCGCCACGCCGGCGATGCTGGCGCCGCCCAGGATGCGGTCGGGCAGCAGGGCGGCGGTGGCCATGGCATGCGGGCCGCCGCCCGACCAGCCGACCGTGTGGGCGCGGTCGATGCCCAGCTGGTCCAGCACCTGGCGTACGTCATCGGCCGCGCTGGCCACGTCCCGCCCCTCGTTCCGCGTCGAGTCGCCGTACCCCGGCCGGCTCCAGGCGATGTAGCGCAGCCCTCGTTGGGCGAAGGCATCGGCCCAGCCATGCGGTGGGACGCCGGCCGATGGCGTGCCGTGGTGGTAGACAACCGGAGTGCCGTCGCCATCGGCCAGGTAGCAGTCCAGCTGGCGGCCGTCGGCCAGCTGCAGCGTGTGCCGTTCGATCATGGGCGCAGCATAGGCGCCGATCGCCTGCTGGGTCGTAGACTCGACGCGTGGCGAAGGACTGCTGCAAGGTCGACTACGACGAGCATTTCAGCGCGGACGACGCGCGCCGCGACATCCTTGACTACCGCGCCCACGGGGCGCAGGGCAGCACGCGCCGCCTCCTGGACGCGCTGATCGCCGAGGGCGTCGAGGCGGGCACGCTGCTGGACATCGGCGGCGGCGTCGGCGTCGTGCAGCTGGAGCTGCTGCGGGCGGGCGTCGCGTCGTCGCTGGACGTGGATGCGTCGGCGCCGTACATCGCCGTGGCCCGGGCAGAGGCAGCGGAGGAGGGATTCGGCGCAAAAACGGAGTACCGCCATGGCGACTTCGTCGACCTGGCCGACGGCGTCGAGCCGGCCGATATCGTGACCCTTGATCGGGTCGTGTGCTGCTATGGCGACGTGGCTGGCCTCGTCACGCAGTCCGCGAGGCGTGCTCGACGCCTGTACGGCCTGGTGTACCCGGTCCGCCGCTGGCCGCTGCGGATCGTCGCCACGATCATGAACTTCGTGACGCGGCTGACGGGCGGCGACTACCGGATGTACGTCCACGATCCGCGCCTGGTTGATCGGCTGATCCGCGAGGCCGGGCTGGAGCCGCGCTACCAGCACGCCGGCTGGGTGTGGCAGACGGTGGTCTATGCGCGTACCGGGCCGGCCACGGCGGCGGCGCGCATACTCCCGGCATGACCGTGCATCTGTCCGCGGCCGGCCACGAGCCCGCGCCGCCATACGCGTCGTATGCCTCGGGCCGATGCAACATCGGCCCGGCAGAGATCGCGCGCCGGCGCGCCTTTGGCCAAGCCGCTGCGGTGGTCACGATCGCTGCCTTCGCTGCGCTCACACTGCTGCACGCCCCGGCCTGGATGCGGCTGCTGCTCTTTCTCCCCGCGGCCGGTGCCGCAGCTGGCTACCTGCAGGCGGCGCTGCACTTCTGCGCCGACTACGGGTGGCGCGGCGTCTTCAACTTCGGCCGTGCCGGCCACGATCGAACCAGCGCTGTCGCCGACGCCGAGGCACGGCGCGCCGACCGCCGCATGGCGCTGTTCATCGGCGCGACCAGCGCCGCCGTTGGCGTGCTGGTGTCCCTGCTGGCGCTGCTCCTCTAGGAGCTAGGCGCCTTCCTCGTCTGTCGCCGGCTCGCTGGGCGGGGGGCGGTACTCCACGCTGCCGATCGGTGCCTCGTCGAGCGCCCAGTCGCGCTCCCAGGCCGTCGGCGGGCGAGCAACCGGCTCCTTCGGCGCGGCGACGCCGCTTCCCCCAGTCAGCGCCTCCTCCGGCAGCAGCTCCAGGCGAGTGTCCTTCCGGCGCCGTCGTCCGGCGGCGAGGATGATCGACATCACCACCAGTGCCAGCACGCCGATCGCCACGAGCGATCCGGTGAGCACGATGACCAACCCGGATGGGCCGACGTCGCCACGGCCAAGCCCGCCGGTGGGCGTGGGGCTCGGCGTTGCGGTTTGCACCCCGCCACCGATCAGCCCGCTCTGACGAGGTGTGACGGTCGCCGTGGGGGTCGGGCGCGGCCGCTTGCTCGGCTGTTCGGGCTTGGGATGCGGGGTCTGGGGCTTGGTCGTCTGAGGGGCCTGGACCGGTGTCGACAGGGGCGCGTGGGTCGGTCGTGGCGTCGGCCTGGGCGTGGGCCGTGGTGTCGGTCGTGGCGTCGGCCGCGGCGTGGGCTTTGGCGTGGGCTTTGGCGTCGGCGGAGGCGCGCTGGCGACGGTGATGCTCGGGCCGTTCACGCTCGGGTCATTTCCCTTGGCCGTGGCCTGGAAGGTCACGCCCCACGTGCCGGCCGGCAGCTTGGCCGTGCCGCGATAGCGCCCCTTGGACGGTGAGCCGGAGACGAGGCTCAACGGAATGACCACGTTGCCGGCGATGGCCGTGACGCTGGTGGGGTCCGTCCCCTGCGCGCTCTGGAAGGTGACACTGAACGCAAATGTCGTGTTGGTCGTGCCACCGGCCGGCGCCACAGCGGGGTTGAGCACCTGGTTCGGCGGCGCAGCAATCGCGGGGCCGCGCACGCCAAGCAGGATGGAACCGGCCAGCAGCGCACTGGCGGCGGCTGCCAACGCAGCCCGGCCGCCCAGCATCGCTCGAGCTCCACCCGGGCCGATGCGCCGGTGCTGGTGCGCCGTCATCGGGCGCAGGATGGTTTATCGGCTCAGGCCCGTAAACAGCCTTTCGTACGGGGTGGGTCCCGCCATCCGGCGGGCCTGGCGACGGCCGACGTGCCCGGCCTACTCGGTGGAGTCGGGTGCCGGATCGAGCTTCAGGGCCGCGGAGTTGATGCAGTAGCGCAACCCGGTCGGGTTCGGGCCGTCGTCGAACACGTGGCCAAGGTGCCCGCCGCATGAGGCGCACGTGGCCTCGGTCCGGACCATGAACCAGGATCGATCGGTATCGGTCTCCACCGCGGAGGCATCGGCCGGTTCGAAGAACGATGGCCAACCCGTGCCAGATTCGAACTTGGTGTCGCTGCGGAAGAGCTCTGCACCGCAGCCAGCGCATCGGTATACGCCGGAGCCATGTTCATCCCAGTACCTGCCGGTGAATGCGCGCTCGGTGCCCTTTTCGCGCAGGACGTGGTACTCCTCGGGCGTCAGCTCGGCCCGCCATTCGGCGTCGGTCTTGTCGATCTTGCTCGTCATGCACGGAGGATACGCCGCTCGACGGCGGCCGTATCAGGCGGCTCCCGGTGACATACTGCCGCGGCTGTCTCGTCAGAGAGGGCCATGAAGCCGATGCGCCCGTGGATCTGTGCGCCGCTCGTCTTGACCCTGCTGGCCGGCTGCCTGGTCGACATCCAGGCTCCGAACCGCACGCCGCGGCCGACCAGCAGCCCATCCCCCACCCCGAGCGCGACGGCTGTACCCACGAACCTCCCGTCGCCCACCCCGGGCCTCACCGCGGTACCCCACTTCGTCGCTGGCGACGGCGCCACGGTCAGCGCGCCGGGGCTGCGCGTCCGCGCGCGACCGGGCGTCGAGCAGCGCGTACTGACCAGCCTGGGCATCGGGGCCGAGCTGCTTATCGCGCTGGGCCCGGTCTGGGTCGACGACACGGGCTGGTATCTCGTCCGCGACGCGAACCGACCCGACCTCGGCTTCACCACGGGCTGGGTATCGCCCGGCACTTCGGACGATCCCTTCCTGCAATCGGCGACGTTCGACGTGCAGCGGAATCCCTACCTGGCGGGCTTCGCCGGAGAAGCCGATGGCGACGTCGGCCCGGTCACGCTGCCCAACGGGAACGTGTCGGTCGCCTGGCTGGCCGCCCCGCTCACCGCTGACGGCTGCGCCTTCTTCGTCGACCTGGCTGCCGGCGGCGGCGAGCCGGTGAAGGCCATCCGCGCCACCATCGGCGGCGTGCCAGCACCGGGCGAGCTGTTCCCGAGCTTCTTCGCTGCGCACGACGGGCTCATCGGACGGCCGCTGACGGTCATGGTCAGGTCAGACTGCTCGTGGGCACTCACGTTCGTGCAGGAGCGGCCGAAACCGTCGCCATCGCGGTAGCGCCGGCGGCCCTTGGCGCGCGATTGCGACCCGCAAGCTGTCGCATCGGTCCCGTAGGCTTCGAGATCATGCGGGGGAGCCTGTGAGCCCATGCAACTGATCGACGGCCAGCCGGTCTATAGCGCGACGGACCTCGTCGGCTTCCTCGCCTGCGAGCATCTCACCGAGCTGGAACGTGCCGCCCTCGCCGGCCTGGTCGAGCGCCCGCACCGCGACGATCCGGAGCTCGACGTGATTCGCAAGCGCGGCGAACAGCACGAGCAGCGATATCTGGACGAGCTCCGGGCCGAGGGCCTCGACCCCGTGATCGTCGCGAGACGCGAGGGCGAGGAGCGTGGTGACCAGGTGCGGCGGCAGGCCGCCGAGACTATTGCCGCGATGCAGTCCGGCGCCCACGCGATCTATCAAGCGACCTTCTTTGACGGTCGCTGGCTTGGCTACGCCGATTTCCTCCTCCGCGTTCCGAACCTGCCGGACCACACCTCGGCCCTTGGGAGCTACCACTACGAGGTCGCCGACACCAAGCTGGCTCGTCACGTCAAAGCCGGTGCCGTCCTGCAGATCTGCTCGTATGTCGAGCAGCTCGAACGGATCCAGGGCTACTTGCCGAAGCGGATGCACGTCGTGCTAGGCGGCAGTCGCGGCGGCACGTCCAGCCTTGCCGTCTCGGACTTCATGGCCTACTACCGAGCGGCCAAAGCCCGTTTCGAAGCGCGCGTGCTCGGATCGCAGGCCGAGCCGCCAGCCGCCCCATCGTATCCGTCCACGCGCACCTATCCAGAACCGGTCGAACATTGCCAGGTGTGCCGCTGGTCAGAGATGTGCGAGGCACGACGCCGGTCCGATGACCATCTCTCGCTCGTAGCCGGCATCACCGCTCGCCAGCGCAAGGCGCTTGTTGGGCGCGGATTTTCGACGGTGTCTCGACTGGCAGCGGCGCCAATTCCCTTCGATCCTCCTCTCGACGGCTCAAGCGCGTCGGCCGTGGAGCGCGTCCGCGAGCAGGCGCGGATACAGGTCGAGGGCCGCGGCCGCCGTCCGCCCCTGCACGAGGTGCTGCTGCCGAGGGAAGGCGAACCCATTGACCCGGAGCGCGGTCTGGCCACGCTTCCGGAGCCCTCACCCGGCGACCTCTTCTTCGACATCGAAGGTGATCCGTACGCATTCGATGACGGCATCGACTACCTCTTCGGCGTCCTCGACGCCGCAGAAGTCTTCACGCCGTTCTGGGCCTACGACCCAGACCGCCAGACCGAGATCAACCTTGCCGGCGAGAAGGCAGCATTTGAAGCGTTCATTGATTTCGTCTCGGATCGGCGCCGCCGCTACCCGGACATGCACGTCTACCACTACGCTCCGTACGAACCCACGGCGCTCAAGCGGCTGATGGGGCGCCACGCAAGCCGCGAATCGGAGGTCGACGAGTTGCTGCGGGGCGGCATCCTGGTCGACCTGTTTCGGGCCGTGCGCCAAGGCATTCGGGCCTCTGTCGAGAGCTACTCCATCAAGAAGGTTGAGGCCCTGTACAGCTTCACCCGCGAGGTCGAGCTACGGGACGCCGGCTCGAGCATCGTTGCCTTCGAAGAGTGGCTCGAGCTCGGCGAGGGCGATCGTCCCGCCTCCAACATCCTCGATCGCATCGAGCGTTACAACCGAGACGATGTCGTCAGCAACCTGCGCCTCCGGACATGGCTTGAGGGCTGCCGAGAGGAGCTGGCTGCGCTCAGCGGCCTCATCGTCCCGCGCCCCGAGCCACGGGCGCCCGAAGCACCCGATGCGCTCACGCAGGCTGCAGCAGAGGTCGATCTGCTCGCGCGCCGTCTGACGGCCAACGTCCCCGTCGACCCGACGGATCGCTCCGACGAAGAACAAGCGCTTTGGCTGCTCTCCCAACTACTGTCATGGCATCGGCGCGAAAGCAAAGCCGGCTTCTGGGAGTTCTTCAGGCGGATGGGCCTGACGCCCGCGGAACTCGTTGACGAGGATTGCGCGCTGGGTCAGCTTGAACTCCTGTCCGTCAGCGGCGCATACCTGCCACCGAGAGCAAGGGTTCCGAGACAACGAGCGGTTTACCGTTTCCCGCCGCAGGAGCACCGCGACATCAAGAGGCGCTCTGAGCTGTTTGATCCGCGCCTTGCTCAGGAGCACGCCGGCGAGTCGCCGTGGGACGCCTGGAAGATAGACGTCGAGCTTGGGAAGATCGACGACCAGCACGGCACGATGGAGATCGTCTGGAAAGGCGACGGTCCCATTCGCCACCCCGACGCAATCGTCGCCTTGAACCGCATCCCGGACCGGCCGCTCCCTCAGGCACTGCTTCGCTTGGGCGAGTGGGTTGCGGACCACGGTGTGGATGCACCCGGCCCATGGCGTGCGGCGCGCGATCTCCTGCTGCGGCGTCCGCCGCGATGTGGACAGGGTGCGCGCGAGCCTTTGAAGCAGCCCGGGGAGAAGGATATGGCAGCCGCCTGCCGACTGGTCGACAGCCTGGAGGATGGCCTGCTGGCCATCCAGGGCCCGCCGGGCGCGGGCAAGACGTACACAGGCGGCGAGATGATCGCCCGACAGGTCGCGGCCGGCAAGCGGATTGGTATCAGCGCCACGAGCCATAAGGTCATTCAGAAGCTGCTCAAGGAGAGCCTTGACGCCGCCGATCGGGTTGGTGTCGTGCTGAACGCAGTCCAGAAGACCGAGTCCGACGGACTTGCCGACCCGAGGGTCCTGGTCACAAACGACAACGCCAAGGTCCGGGAGGCACTGATCGACGGTGGGGCAAGCATCGCAGCCGGCACACCGTGGCTGTGGGGCCGCGAGGAGATGACGGACTCGATCGATGTCCTTTTCGTGGACGAGGCCAGTCAGATCTCGCTTGCCAATGTCATTGCCACCGGCGGGTCAACTGCGAGCATCGTCCTGCTTGGCGACCCGCAGCAACTTGAGCAGCCATTGCAGGGTTCACACCCACCCGGAGCCGATCGATCGGCGCTTGCGCACCTGCTTGGCGACGAGCCGACGATGCCGCCGGATCGCGGTCTGTTCCTCGAGCACACGTGGCGCATGCATCCTGCCCTGACCGCGTTCACATCAGCAGCGTTCTACGAGCATCGTCTGGAATCCCGGCCGCACCTCGAACAACAGACCATTCGCGGTCCAGCACCAATGAACGGGGTGGGGCCTCGCCTGCTCTCGATCGAGCATGCCGGCAATGAGAACTCGTCGCCGGAGGAGGCACGTTTCGTGGCGGCCCTCGTCCAGACGCTGGTGCAATCCGGCAGCTCATGGGTGAATCAGCACGGCGAGGAGTGCCCGCTTGGGTGGGACGACATCGTCGTGGTGGCGCCGTATAACGCCCAAGTCGGCGAAATCGAGCGGCTGCTGCCTGATGCCCGCGTCGGCACTGTGGACAAGTTCCAAGGCCAAGAAGCCGCGATTTCGGTGTATTCCATGGCGAGCTCATCCGCTGAAGATGCGCCACGCGGCATGTCATTCCTCTACAGCCGCAACCGGCTCAACGTAGCCACATCTCGTGCACGCTGCGTTGCGATCGTCGTGGCGTCGCCGGAGCTGCTACGCGTCAGGGCGCGTTCCGTAGATGAAATGCGCCTTGCCAACGCCTTGTGCCAGTTCGGCGAAATCGCGGTGGATCAATCGCAGCTGCCGGTGCAGCAAACGTTGTTCCTGGACGCGTGAGAATGCCTCCCCGACCCGAAGGCCGGGGAGGCAGGAGGGGCACCTCCGGATGCGCCCGGGGCGCTAAGCGGTGGGCAGGAGCCGCTTGCGCCGGGTGCCCGCGTGTGCGATGACGATCAGCAGGATTCCAGTGGCTGCCAGCGCCCCACCGAGCCCGGTGCTCGGCACGCTGTCGGCTGCGGCCGTATCCGGCAGATCCGAAGCCGGTCCCCCGCCTGACTGGCTGCCGTCCACCGACCCGTTACCGTCGTGTGAGGTTCCCGACTCGACCTCCTGCTCAGGCTGCT
>DASSEC010000207.1:0-2666 GCA_035696685.1 Candidatus Limnocylindria bacterium
GGCGCGGTGATCATGCGCCTCCGCCGTGGCGAGAAGGCAACGATCGTGCCCGACCTGGTCTATCTCGCCCTGGCCGCCTTCGTGGCCTGGGGCCGCTTCGGCCCCGAGTCCTTCACCGGCTGACCCAGCGCGGCGTCTGGCTGGGCGCTGTTGCATTCAGTCAGGTCGAGGCGCGCTGAAGCGTCGAGGCGCGCTGAAGCATCGATCGCCATACAGAATCAGATCACCAGAGCCAGTTCATCGAACGCGACGGTCAGCCGCCGGATCGCTGGTTCCTCCACGGCCAGTTCGTCGTGACCTCGCCGAAGGTTCTGGACGAACGCGTGCCCCGCGGATGATCACCCTGGCGCTGCGGTCCTGGTTGAGTCCTCGCATCGGTCCCAGCCGCGACTTCAAGCGGCCGTGGTTGGTCTCGACCCGGTTGTTGGCGTACTGCTCGCTGCGATGCCAGGGCGCCGGCAGCAGCTCCTCCAGCACGACCGGATAGGTCGCTGCCCGGTCGGTGACGACCTCGACCGGCGTGGCCTTGGTGGTGCCGATGGCCCGCTGGAAGAACCGACGGGCTGCCTTGACATCGCGCTGTGCCGAGACGAAGACGTCGATGACCTGGCCGAACTGGTCGATCGCTCGGTAGACATGCCGCCACCGGCCGGCGACCTTCACATAGGTCTCGTCGACCCACCAGCGATCGCCCACGGCGTGCCTGCAGGGACGGGCGGCCTCGGCCAGCAGCGGCGTGAAGCGTTGCACTCAGCGGTAGACGGTGACGTGGGTCGACCTCGATGCCCCGTTCGGTGAGCAGCTCCTCGACGTCACGGTAGGACAGCCCGAAGCGCAGGTATCAGCGGACCGCCAGCACGATCACATCGGGTGGGAAGCGAAAGCCGGCAAAGGCGGACCGTGACACGGGAGCAGGGCGAGGTCGGATTCTCATGCCGGCAGTCTTGCCGCTCCGCTTACGGCGAACGCAACAGTGCCTCGTCGGTTGGATTGGTCCGTCAGTTGATGAGGACGGCCAGGTCGAGCTGGTGGAGGCGCGAAGGGTCGGCGATCACGTCGATCTCGGTGATCTTGTGGTCCTTGATCGTCAGGCTGAGAGCGAGGAGCAGCCTTCCCCGGGGGGCCACGACGATCCCAACGGTGCCGTCGACCAGTGCCAGTCGTGCGGATCGTGCCCGCCGCGAGAACACGCGGGTCTCCTCCGCCACGGCCTGGGCACCCCGGAGCTCTGCCGGGCCCGCTGGGAGCGCGGCGCGGTCGGCGCGGCGCACGACGTCGGGGTCGAGTACCGCGAGCAGCGTGTTGAGGTCGCCGCCGCGCGTGGCAGCCAGGAAGGCGTCGACGAGGTGCCGCTGCCGGGTGAGATCGGTGTCGGGACTTGGGGCTGCGCCCTGGACCCGGTGGCGGGCGCGGCTGGCGAGCTTCTTGGTGGCGGTCGGGGTGCGCTCAACGATCGGAGCGATCTGGTCGAAGGGCACGGCGAACAGGTCGTGCAGCACGAACGCGACCCGTTCGGCGGGAGCCAGCCTGTCGAGGACCACCAGCAGCGCCAAGCCGACCGAGTCGGCCAGCAGCGCCTCCTGCTCGGGGTCGCGCTCGCTCTGGCCGTTCACGATCGGGCCGGGTTGCTGCGGGTCCAGGGGCTCCTCGCGTCGTGACGTGCGGGAGCGCAGCATGTCCAGACACACCCGGCCCACGACCCTGGTCAGCCAGCCGGCCAGGTTCTCGACACTGCTTGTGTCGGAGCGGCTGAGCCGCAGCCAGGCCTCCTGTACAGCATCGTCGGCCTCGCTCAGCGAGCCGAGCATCCGGTAGGCGACCGCCCGCAGGTGGCTGCGGTGGGCCTCGAATCGTTCCGCCAGCCGATCGTGGTCGCGCATCGGTCACCTTCGCTGGTCGCGTTCCGTCATCGTAGCGACGGACTCAGACCCAAGACGGTGTGGCGACTCGCTGATGCCTCCACACCACGATCTCAACTCTGCGCCCAAACCTCTCCCCCGAAGGGGGCTATTCCCCATGTTTACCGCCTACGTCGTCGTCACCGTCCTGGCCGCGCTCGCCTGCGCCTACGCCGTCTACGCGAACTTCACGCACGCCAGGTTCGTCACCGAAGCCGCGGACCGACTGGGTATACCGGTGTCGCTGAGTGTCGCGTTCGGATTCCTTCTCGGCTCGGCCGGCGTGGGGCTACTTGCTGGCTTCGCGGTGCCTGGACTCGGGACTGCCGCCGCATCCGGCCTTCTCGCATACTTCGTCATCGCCCTGGCCGCCCACCTGCGGGCGCACGACTTCCAGCTCGCCTGGCCACTCATCTACCTCTCGCTCGCAGCGGCCGCGCTGGTCACGGGCCTTGCCTATCACGGCCCCCTCGGATGAAGGACCACCGACCGCGGCAGTCCGAGCGGGACGTGCGGCAACCGCCGCTATTCCACGACGAGAAAGGAGCAGCAAGCCCATGAGCACCGAAATCGCGAGCGCCTTCGAGGCCGAGCGGATGAACATCACCGTCGAGGCACCCGAGCTGTCGCGGGCGCTGGTCGCGCTCGAGCGAGAGCTCCGCATCGACCCCGTCCTAATGCGAGCTGGTGAAGCTGCGCGCCTCGATCCTGAACGGCTGCGCCTACTGCATCGACCTGCACACCAAGGACGCGCGCAAGGCCGACGAA
>DASSEC010000208.1:0-3764 GCA_035696685.1 Candidatus Limnocylindria bacterium
TGGAGGATGTCGAACCCCTCCCCGTAGGCCTGCATGATCCCGTACTCGATCCCGTTGTGAACCATCTTCACGTAATGGCCCGCGCCCGCCGGCCCGCAGTACAGGTAGCCGCCCTCGGGCGCCAGATCACGGACCGCCGGCTCGAAGCGGTCGAACACGTCTCGCTTGCCACCGAGCATCGCGCAGAAGCCGACCTTCAGGCCCCAGATCCCACCGGAGACGCCCATGTCCAGCCACTCGAGGCCCTTGGCCTCGAGCTCCGCTGCGCGACGCTGGGAGTCATGGAAGTTCGAGTTGCCGGCGTCCACGATCACGTCGCCGGGCGACAGGATGCCGGCCAGCTGGCTGATCAGGTCGTCGGTGGCCTGGCCGGCAGGCACGCTGATGATGACGTGGCGCGGGCCGTCCAGGTGGTCGGCGAACATCGCGATTGGCTCCGCGACCGTGACGCGGCCGTCATTCTCGGCCTCCGCCGCCAGCTCGGTCGCCACTTCCTCGTGGCGATTCCAGGCGACCACGGCGTGTCCGGAGCGCGCCAACCGTCGCGCCATGCCCGCCCCCATGCGCCCCAGTCCCGCGATCCCGACCTGCACTGACTGCGACTCCTTCCTCGTCCGGGTTCTTGCGCCGATGCGTCCCTGCCGTGCCCCCGCTCAGCTGCCGACGCCCGCGCCGAGCGCGCCGGGAACCATCGTCTCCAGCGCCGCGAGCAGCGTCTCGAGGTCATCGCCGTGCAGCCGGACGGCGCGGCGGCCGCGTGCCTGCAGCGAGCGCAGGTCGCCCAATGCCTGGGCCGCGACCAGCGTTGCGAACGTCTCGTTCCAGCCCGGAATCGGCAGGTCGCGCTCCGGGTCGGCGGTGAGCTGCAGGAAGACGCCGCTGTCCGGTCCACCCTTGTGCAGCTGCCCGGTGGAGTGCAGGAAACGCGGCCCGAAGCCCAGCGTGGTGGCGGCACCGGTGCCCGAGCCGATGATCGCGCGCAGGCGCTGGAGGCGCTCCTGCACTGCATCGGTTCGTGGCAGGTAGGCCAGCAGGCCTACGTAATCGCCCGCGTGCACCCCGGCCAGCAGGTCGTGAATCGCCGCGGCAGGATCCGAGGCACTCCCCATCACCGCCCGGTCCGCGAAGGCAGTAACGCCCTCGCCTTCGGCCAGCGGCTCCGGCGCGGGGAGCCGGCCATCGGCCCGGAAGGCGTCCAGCAGCTCGCGCGTGGCGTCCTTGCTCTCCTGCACGTTCGGCTGGTCGAACGGGTCGATGTCCAGGACCATCCCCGCCGCCGCGGTCGCGATCTCCCACCGCACGAACTCGCCGCCGAGCTCGTTGGGGTCGCCGATGCCGATCCGCGCGACCGGATGGCCAAGGCCTTCCAGCGCGGATGCGAGGTCGGCCAGCTCTGCCAGCTCGGCAAGCTCGGGGCCCGATGGCTCGTCCAGCGCAATGACCACGAAGCAGCGATCGGACGCGTAGCGTTCGGCGTCCCGCAACGGCTCGCCGACGATCGGCACGATGCCGCGGCCGCGCTTGCCGGTGCTCTCGGCGACGAGCTGCTCCGCCCAGTCTCCGAAGCTGGCCAGGCGGCGCGTGGTGAGGATCGTCAACTTGTCGCGGCCCGCGAGCGCTGCTTCACCCAGCAGCGCGCCCAGCCGCAGGCCGGGGTTCGCGGACGCGGGACGGCGGCACGCCTCGGCCATGGCCTGCGCCTGGTCGAGCAGCGCGGCGAGGTCGACGCCGTGCAGCGCCGCCGGCACCAGGCCGAACACCGACAGTGCCGAGTAGCGCCCGCCGACGTCCGGCGGCCCGTCAACGATGCCCCGGAACTCCTGGGCGCGTGCCACGTCGGCCAGCGAGCTGCCAGGATCGGTGATGGCGATGAAATCGAGCGCGGGCGCAAAGGCTGACATCGCCGCGTGGAACGCGTTTGGCTCGGTGGTCGAGCCCGACTTGCTGCTGACGCAGAAGAGGGTCCGCGCCGCCTCCGCCCAGTCGCGGAACTCACGAACCGAGTCGGGGTGCGTCGAATCGAGGATCCGGAGCTCCACGCCGGTTCCCGAAAAGGTTCGTGCGAACAGCTCGGGCGCCAGGCTCGATCCCCCCATGCCGAGCACCGCGGCACGGGTGTAGCCGTCGTCCCGTACGTCGCGCGCCAGGTGCTCGAGCTCCCCGACCCGGGCGGCCATGCCGGCGGGCAGGTCCAGCCAGCCGAGCCATCGGCTGAGCTCCTCCGGGGAAGTGCCGGATGCGGCCCACAGGCTGCCGTCCTTCGCCCACAGCCGGTCGGCGACTCGCTCCTCGTCCCACCGTGCGAGCCGCTCGGCGATCGCCGCGTCCAGCGGGCCGTGGCTCATGCCGGCGCGAGAGCCTTGCGCTGGCTGTCGATGGCTTCGATGAGCTCGTCGAAGGACTTGCCGAAGGCCGCGACGCCCTCATCGATCAGCTCATCGGTCACCGTCTGCATGCTGATCCCCTGCTGCTCCACCTGGCGCAGCAGGTCGCGCGCCTCCTCGACGTCCGCGTCCAACGTCCGCTCGAGGCGGCCGTGATCCAGGAACGCCTCGATCGTGTCGAGCGGCATGGTGTCGACCGTCTGGGGGCCGATGAGCTCCTCGACGTACAGCACGTCGCGGTAGTCGGGGTTCTTCGTCGAGGTGCTGGCCCAGAGGCAGCGCTGCACGCGGGCGCCTGCGTCCCGCAGATCGGCGAATTCAGGACCTTCGAAGATCTCCTGGTAGGCGGCATACGCGAGCTTGGCGTTCGCGATCGCCGCACGGCCGCGGAGGGCGCGCGCGGCATCGGTCCCGATGGCGTCGAGCGCCTTGTCGACCTTGGTGTCGACCCGGCTGACGAAGAAGCTCGCCACTGACGCGATGCGACTGACGTCCTCGCCCCGATCCAGCCGGCGGCGCAAGCCGTTGATGTACGCCCGGGCAACATCGCGATACACGTCCACGCTGAACATGAGCGTGATGTTGATGTTGATGCCCTCGGCGATGGCGTCCTCGATGGCCGGCAGCCCGGCCGGCGTGGCGGGGATCTTCACGAAGGCGTTCGGCCGGTGGACGCGCCCGAACAGGTGGCGCGCGCGTTCGAGCGTCCCTGGCGAATCCTCGGCCAGGTCGGGCTCGACCTCGATCGATACGAAACCATCGGCGCCATCCGCTTCTTCGTAGACCGAGCGCAGGACGTCGGCAGCGTCGCTGACGTCCCCCACCGCGATCTCCTCGTAGATGGCACGGTTGTCGTGGCCAGCCTCGATCTCGCGCTTGATGAGCTGGTCGTATTGGCCGGTGGCCACCGCCTTCCCGAAGATCGTTGGGTTGCTGGTCAGCCCGCGGATGCCGTCAGCCACGAACTCGGCCAGCTGGCCGGACTCGATCAGCTTGCGGTCGATGAAGTCGATCCACGGGCTCTGTTCCTGCTCGGCGTACAGCCGCTGCAGCGCGTTCATGCTCGTCGCCTCCTTAGGCCTTGGCCGGTGTGCGTGCGCCGACCAGTTCCCTGGCGGCGGCGGCGATGTGCTCCGCATCGATGCCGGCAGCCTCCAGCTGCTCGGCCGGCGTGGCCGAGCCCGGCATGATGGTCACCGCCAGCTTGCGGACCACGGCCCGGCCCGGCTCTGCGGCCAGCGCGTCAAGCACGGCGTCACCGAGCCCACCCTCCGGGAAGTGGTCCTCCACGGTCACGATCGCGGCGGTCTCCGTGGCGGCTGCGCGAATGGTGGCTTCGTCCACCGGCTTCACCGAATAGAGGTCGATCACCCGCGCTCG
>DASSEC010000209.1:0-7725 GCA_035696685.1 Candidatus Limnocylindria bacterium
GCCTCCCTGGTGCAGACCGCGGGCGGCGACCCGGTCCTGGGCGACGCGAAGACCACGGCCATCGCCCTGGAGGACCTGGTGAACGCCGATCCCCAGGTCATCGTGCTCGGCGATGCTGCGTACGACGCGACGATCAACGCCAGGGCCGTGGCGAAGCGGCAGGGCTGGGGCGGCATGACCGCCGTGCGGGACGGCCGGGTGGTGCCGCTGCCGGAGGACATCCTGATCACGCGGCCAGGCCCGCGGATCGTGGACGGCCTGGAGGCGCTGGCGCGAGCGATCCATCCGGAGGCGTTCGGGCCGGGGCCCGTCTACTGATGCGGACCGCGGTCGCTGCCGAGGCACGTCCTCTGCGGATGGGCGTTTCCGTCACGCGCAGCCTGGCGGTGCTGGGCAGTGGGGCGATCCTGCTCCTGGCGGTGCTGGTGCTGGGCGTGGGGCTGGGGAGCACGCAGGTCAGTGTCGGGGACACCGCCGCGATCCTGGCCCATCGCCTCCTTGGCCTGCCGATCCCCCAGACGTGGCCGGCGACCGCCGAGACGATCGTCTTCGACATCCGGCTGCCGCGCGTGCTCACCGCCATGCTCGTCGGCGGCGGCCTTGCCATGGCCGGCACGGTCTTCCAGGCGCTGCTGCGCAACCCGCTCGCGGATCCCTACGTGATCGGCACCGCGGCCGGTGCCAGCTTCGGCGCGGCACTGGGCATCGCCGCGCCGCTGATCGTGCCGGCGCTGGCCATCGGGGCGGGCAGCTCGCTGCTCGGGCTGGGCGTGGTGCAGCTGCTCGCCTTTGGCGGGGGCCTGGGGACGGTACTGCTGGTCTACGCCGTGGCGCGCTCGGCCGGCCGGGTGCAGGTCATCACGCTGCTGCTCACCGGCTACGCGGTCTCATCGGTCCTGGCGGCGATGGTCGCGCTGATGATGTTCATGTCAGGCCGCGCGCTGGGCGCCATCTTCGGGTGGCTGATGGGGTCGCTGGCGAACGCGAGCTGGCCGGCGCTGGCCTTCGCCACGCCGCTGCTCCTGGCCAGCTTCGTCCTCCTCCTCACCCGATGGAGACGCATCAACCTGCTCCTCCTGGGTGACGCCCAGGCCGCCAGCCTGGGCGTGGACGTCGAGCGCGAGAAGCTCGTGCTGACGCTGCTGGCCACGCTCGCCACCTCGGCCGCGGTGGCGGTGTCCGGCACCATCGGCTTCGTGGGCCTGGTCGTCCCACACCTGCTGCGGCTGCTGATCGGGCCGGACCATCGGCTCCTGCTGCCGGCTTCGCTGTTCCTGGGCGCGAGCCTGCTGGTCGTGGCCGATCTCGGCGCACGGCTGGTGCCCGGCGGCGGCATCCCGGTGGGCGTCGTCACCGCGCTGATCGGCGCCCCGTTCTTCCTGTGGCTGCTGCGGCGCAACCGCCTGACCCGCGTGGAGCTGCGCGGGTGACCACGGCCGTGTCCGCGCCGCTCGCCTCAATCCGCGGTGTGCAGTTCGCGTATCGGCGGAGCGGCCGCGAACCCCTGGAGGTGCTGCGCGGCGTCGACGTGGAGCTGCAGGCGGGTGAGCTGGTGGCGCTGCTGGGCGCCAATGGGAGCGGCAAGACCACGTTGCTGCGCCTGCTCAGCGGCGCGCTTCGGCCCGACACCGGCGTGGTGGAGGTCGCAGGACGCCCGGTCGGGGAGTGGCCGCGCCTGGCGCTGGCGCGTCGCGTGGCGGTCCTGCCGCAGCAGCTGGAGCTGCCTGACGGCTTTCGCGTCGCCGAGCTGGTGGCCATGGGCCGCGCGCCGCATGCGCGGCGGCTATTCGGCTCCACGGCCGAGGACGAGCTTGCGGTCGAGCGGGCGCTGCAAGACGCGGATGCACTTGACCTGGCCGACCGCTATCCGCACGAGGTATCCGGCGGCGAGCGCCAGCGGGTGCTGGTGGCCATGGCGCTGGCGCAGGAGCCGCAGCTCCTGCTCCTGGACGAGCCCACCGTGCACCTGGACCTGGCCCACCAGGTCGCGCTGCTGCAGCGGCTGCGGCACCTGTACGCGCAGCGGGAGCTCACCGTGCTGGCCGTGCTGCACGACCTCAACCTGGCGGCTGCCTTCGCCCCGCGCGTGGTCCTGCTGGATGGGGGACGCGTCGCCGCAGACGGATCGCCTGACGACGTACTGACGCGGGAGGCCATTGCCAGGGTGTTCGGCGTGCAGATGGAGCCGGTTCGAACGTCCCGCGGGACGCGCACGCTGGCGCTCGACCTCTAGGCCGTCTCCGGCTCGTCGTCGACCACCAGGTCGACCTGCTCCGACCCGTCGGCGCGCAGCGACTTGTGCACGTGGATATGCGGATGGGTCTCGTCGGAGATCTGCTCACGCTCGACGCGGAC
This sequence comes from Candidatus Limnocylindria bacterium, assembly GCA_035696685.1. GTDB lineage: Bacteria > Chloroflexota > Limnocylindria > QHBO01 > QHBO01 > DASSCW01. Next base: position 2,356 of record DASSEC010000209.1, read on the forward strand.
CATGGTCTGCTCCGGCACGTCCTCCAGCTGCTCTTCCTCCGGCAGGGCGGCGTTGGGCAGCTCCGACCAGAGGACCAGGTTCAGGAAGACGTTCAGCACGGCGATGACCGGGATGCCGAACAGGGCGCCCCACACGCCTGCCACCTGCGCGCCGACCAGCAAGCCCACCAGCACGAGGATGGGATGCATTCCCAGCGCGCCCTGCATCAGGCGGGGCTGCAGCCAGTTGACGATCACCGTCTGGACGGCGACCAGGATGATGACCACCGGCAGGAACCCTGCGCCGGTGTAGATCCAGGCCGCCACGATGGGCGGGATGAGCGCCAGCGGTGGCCCGAAGAAGGGGATCAGCATCGCCAGCGTCGAGAGCGTGCCCACCAGGAACAGGTAGGGGATGCCGAAGGCGATGCCGACCACCGTCACCAGCACGGCCTGGATGGCGGCCAGGATGATCTGGGCGCGCAGGAAGCCGCCGAATGCCCGGGCGACGCTGCGTTCCAGGATCGACAGCTCGTCGGAGAATTGCTTCGGGACCGCGCGGTTGACCTTGGCCCAGATGCGCTCGCTGTCCATCAGCATGTACAGCGACAGGATCAGGATGAGCACCAGCGACCCGAGCGTCGCGAGCGTCGCGCCGGCAATGACATCGGCCTGCGCGAAGATCGCCTGCGACAGCTGCCCCACCTGCGCCCGGGCGCTCTGGAAGACGTCCACCAGGTTCACGCCGATCCGGTCGAGCCCGAGCGAATCCTGGTAGCCCTGCAGCGTGTTCTGGATGTTCTGCGCGGTCTGGGGGAACTCCCTGCCGAAGCGCGTGACCTCGGCGGTGATCGCGCTGCCGGCGTAGAAGAGCACAAAGCCCAGGCCGATGAGGGCCAGCAGGTAGGCAACCACCACGGCGGTCGGCCGGTTCATGGGCGGCACGCGCTCCTCCAGGAAGCGCGCCACCGGCGACATGACGAAAGCCAGCAGCCAGGCCAGGAACAGGATCAGGATGATCTGGCTGAAGCCGCCCAGGAACGAGAACGCCAGCTGCAGCAGCAGGACGGCGAAGTAGGCCGAGCCGAGCAGCAGGAAGACGAACAGCCACCACCGTTCGCGACGAGCCAGGCCGGAGGCGGGACTGCTCCTGGTCATCCGGGGAGCCCGGCTCGCGGCCCGATGCCAACGGCCTCGCGAACCTCGTCCAGCGTCGCCGCCAGGAGCGGGCGCACCTTGGCGGCGCCATCGGCCAGGACGTCTTCGACCACGGCCGGATCAGCGGCCAGCTGGTCGCGCTTCTCGCGCATCGGCCGGAAGAACTCGATGATGCGCTCGGCAAGCAGCTGCTTGGTGTCCACGCACCCCGTGCGCGCGGTGCGCTCGCCGTCCTGGATCTGCAGGTAGTCGCCACCGAAGAAGCGGTGCAGCTGGCAAACGTTGCAGACCTCGGGACGCCCGGGGTCGGTCCGCTTGATGCGGAGCGGGTCGGTGACCATGCTCATGACGATGCGGCGGATCTCGTCGGGCTCGGCGAAGATGGGGATGGTGTTGCCGGCGCTCTTGCTCATCTTGCGCTGGCCATCGGTGCCGAGCACCACCGGCGCGTCGGTGAAGACCGCCTGCGGCTCGGGGAAGATCGGCCCATAGCGGCGGTTGAAGGCGCGCGCGATCTCGCGCGACAGCTCCAGGTGCGCGGCCTGGTCCTTGCCGACAGGCACCCTGCTGGCCTTGTAGATCACGATGTCGGCGGCCTGCAGCACGGGGTAGTTGAGCAGTCCCATGCTGTTCTCGATGCCCTCGTCCTTCTTCTCCTTGTACGTGGGCGTGCGCTCGACCCAGCTGACCGGCACCACGGTGTCGAAGATCCACGCCAGCTCGGTGTGCTCGGGGAAGTCGGACTGGCGGATCAGGGCGCAGCGCTTCGGGTCCAGGCCCACGGCCAGGAGGTCCAGCACCATCTCATGGGTCAGCGTCCGCAGCTGCGCGCCGTCGTGCACGGTGGTCAGCGCGTGGAGGTCGACGATCGCGTAGATCGTCTCGTACTCGTCCTGCAGCTTGACGTAGTTCGCCTGCGCGCCGAGGTAGTTGCCCAGGTGCGAGGCGCCCGAGGGCTGGATGCCGGAGAACACGCGTTCGCGGACGGCTGGCGCGACAGCGTCCGCGGCGGGGGAAGCCTGGCTCATCTAAATTCGAGTGTACCGCACGCCTGTTCGATGGCCCGATGGAGCTGCCGCCACGGGGCGCGTGGACTTTCCCGGCCATAATTGGCGGCAATGACCGAGCAGGACTGGGATTCGGCTGCCGATCCGATGCGTCGCGTGGGGCGTCGCGTGGAGTTCCACGCCGCAATCGGCTCGACCAACGACCGAGCCCGCGCCGCACTGGTCGAGCCGCCTGGCGACGGCCTGGCGGTCGTCGCCGACCTGCAGACGGCGGGACGCGGGCGTCGCGGCCGAACGTGGGCGTCGCCTGCCGGCGCAAACCTGATGGTGAGCGTGGGCGTGCGGCCGCGACTCTCCGCCGCGCGCGCCGGGCTGCTGGGCATCGCGGCCGCCCTGGCGGTACGCGACGCGTCCGCGGAGCTGCTGCCCGCCAATGATCTGCGGGTGAAATGGCCGAACGATGTGGTCACCGTCGATGGCCGGAAGGTCGCCGGCCTCCTGGTGGAGACGGCCATCAGCGGGGACGCGGTGGCCGAGGCGATCATCGGGATGGGGATCAACGTGAACTGGCCGGTGGCCGAGATGCCGGCCGACCTGCAGGGCCGCGCCGCATCGCTATGTGACCTCGCAGGCGGCCCGCGGGATCGCGTGGAGCTGCTGCGTAGGCTCATGGAGCACCTGGACCGGGAGCTGGCGGCGCTCGAGCGCGGGGAGTCTCCCCTGGAACGGCTGGCGACGGTGTCGGCCCTCGACGGCCGCCGCGTTGTCATCGACACGGGCGATGGTCAGCAGGAGGGCACGGCGCTGGGCCTCACCGATGATGGCCAGCTGCTCCTGGAGACCAACGGCGGTCGGCAGACGCTGGCGATCGGCGAGGTCGTGTCCGTGCGCACGGAGATGCCAGCCGGAGCCGCGCCATGAGGTCACAGCCGCGCGCTGACGCAGCGCTTCGCAGGAGCGACCCCGACATGGTTGACGTGGTGGCGGCGCGCGACGACCGCGCCGCGTTTGCCACGCTCTATCGCCGCTACGTCGATCGCGTCTACGGCTATGCGTTCTACCAGCTGGGCGACCACCACGACGCCGAGGACGCCACCGAGCGAACCTTCATGGCCGCCCTGCGCGGCCTGCCGGAGTTCGAGGACCGCGGGTCCACGTTCCGCGCCTGGCTGTTCCGGATCGCCCACAACACGGTGGCCAACGCGCACCGCAGCCGCAGCCGGCGCCGTGCGGAGCCCCTGCCCGAGTCGTTCGAACGGCCGGCGCCCAACGCCGACCCCGCTGGCCTGGTCGCCGTGGCCGATGAGCTGCACGAGGTCCGCCGCGCGATCGCCGAGATGCCGGACGACCGGCGGCAGGTGATCCTGCTGCGCTTCGTCGACGGCCTGTCGACGGCCGAGGTGGCCGAGGTCCTGGACCGATCGCCGGGCGCGGTGCGCGTCCTGCTGCATCGCTCGCTGCGCGACCTGACGCAGCGACTCGGCCGTTCGGCCGGAGGCGGAGCCCAGCGCGACCTGTAACGCACCGGCTCCGCCGGTGTTTGGATAGGATGAGATCCCCTGCGCCGCTCACGGACGATGCGCCGTCCCACGGAGCGGCCGTGGCCTCAGCACGAAGGGAGTCGCGATGACGACGGGCAGCCAGGCCGAACGCCTCGACCAAGCGCTCGATGAGCTGCTGGCCGGCAGCCGGCCGCATGGCGATCGCAGCCTCGCGCCGCTGCTGGATGCCGCTGCCCTCGTTCGCGAAGCCATGCCGCCCATCCCTGCCGGGGCGCGGTTCGAATCCCGCGTCCTGGATCGCCTGGAGGTTGCTGGCGGCATGGGCTCGGCCGTGGCCACGATCGAGCGCCTCGCCCGCCGCGAGCTGCGCAACCCCGTGCGCATCCTGGCCGCGGGGGCCGTCTCGTCTGCCGCGCTCGGCGTCACGGTCACCGCCTTCGCGGTATGGCGTTCGCGGCGCCACGCTGCGCCCGCGGCCACCGGCGCGGGACGGAAGTAGCCAATGCGCATCAAGTTCCCGCTCCGCCGTCGCGAGGCTCCCACCGACGCCTGGACCAAGTGCCCGTCGTGCGAGTCCCAGATCTTCAACAAGCAGCTGGAGCGCAACCTGCGCGTCTGCCCGACCTGCGGCCACCACTTCCGCATGAGCATTGGCGAACGCATTGACCTGCTCCTCGATCCCGGTTCGTTCGTGGAGCGCGATGCCGGGTTGCGCTCGGGTGACCCGCTGGGCTTCCACGACCAGAAGCCGTACCCCGATCGGCTCGAGGCGGCCACCATCAAGACCGGCCTGCGCGAGGCGGCCGTCTGGGGCACCGGACGGATCGAGGGGCACCGCATCGCCATCGGCCTGTTCGACTTCCGGTTCATGGGCGGCAGCATGGGAAGTGTCGTCGGTGAGAAGGTGGCCCGCTGCTTCGAGGGCGCCCTGATCGAACGCATCCCGGCTGTCGTCGTGGCCGCCTCGGGCGGGGCGCGGATGCAGGAAGGCACGTTGTCGCTGCTGCAGCTGGCCAAGACGACCGCTCCGCTGGCGCGGATGGACATGGCCGGGATCCCGTTCATCAGCCTGCTCACCGATCCGACGACCGGCGGGGTGCTCGCCAGCTTTGCCAGCCTGGGCGACGTGATCGTGGCCGAGCCGCGCGCATTGATCGGCTTCGCCGGCGCCCGGGTGGCCAGCGGGACGGTGGGGGAGGAGCTGCCGGAGGGCTTCCAGACATCCGAGTTCCTGCTGGAGCACGGCTTCGTGGACATGGTCACGCCTCGCAACGAGCTGCGTGCCACGCTCGGGCGGCTCTTGCGGGTTCTCCAGCCCGCCGCCATCGATGAGGCGTGGGGCGCAGGCGAGCAGAAGGGCTGGGGGCCCATCGGCGTGCTCTCCGGCCTTGCCGAGCGGTTCGGCGGGGCGGTGAGCGAGACGATCGGCATCGACGTCGAGCCTGGCGCCGGCAGCGGGAACGGCACGGAGCCGCCAGCCGTGACGCCTCCCCGCGAGCGCGCGCACGAGAACGAGGGCGAGCAGTGATGAGCGACGTGCAGCCAGCCGATCTGGAGGCGATGCGTACGGCCGCTCCCAGCCAGGAGGCCATCGACGCGGCCTGGCACCGGGTCCAGCTGGCTCGCCATCCCCAGCGCCCGCGCACACTGGACCTCGCCGCGCGCATCTTCGACGGCTTCGTGGAGCTCCACGGAGACCGAGCCTTCCGCGAGGACCCGGCCAT
>DASSEC010000210.1:0-2360 GCA_035696685.1 Candidatus Limnocylindria bacterium
CGCCGCCAGCAGCAGGAGCGCCGCCCCGACCAGCACCCGACCCCACGGGCTGCCACCGTCGGCGCGTTCGCTCGGCGCCCCCTGCCAGGCCGCGGGCGGAACTGGATTGGGGGTACTGAGCCGCGCGGGCTCGCCCATCACCACCCGGAGGTCCGAGGCCAGGTCGCCCGCATTCTGGTACCGATCCTCGGGCCGCTTGGCCATCGCGCGGCTCACGAGCGTGGTCACCGCGGGCGTGACTTCGGGCCGGAGCTCCGCGAGTGGGGTGGGCGTCCCCGCGGCCTGCTTGGCCAGCACCTCGCGCAGGTTGACGCCGCCGAAGGCCATCTTGCCGGTCAGCATCTCGTACAGCACGCAGCCCGCGCTGTACACATCGCTGCGCGGGTCGCCCCCGCCGCCACCCTGGGCCTGCTCGGGGCTCATGTACGCCGCGGTGCCGATCGGTAGCCCGCGCGCGGTCAGCGAGTTCCCGCTGGCGAGGCCGATGGCGCGCGCGATCCCGAAGTCGGCCACCACCGCGTGTCCGTTCGAGAGCAGGATGTTCTCCGGCTTCACGTCCCGGTGCACGATGCCCCGGCGATGCGCGTACTCCAGCGCTTCGGCCAGCTCGCGGCCGAGCAGGAGCGCCTCGTTCACCGGGAGCGCCCCGCTGAACAGCCGCTCGCGGAGGCTCTCCCCGTCCACGAACGGCATCACCGAGTACAGGAGGCCGGCGGCGTCTCCGGAGTCGATCAGCGGGAGGATGTTGGGGTGCTGGAGCTGGGCGGTGATGCGGATCTCGCGGAGGAAGCGCTCGCCGGCCACGCTGGTCATGACGGTGGGGCTCAGGACCTTGATGGCCACCTCACGCCCGAGCTTGCGGTCGCGGGCCAGGAACACGGTGGCCATGCCGCCCCGCCCTGCCTCCCGCTCGACGACGTAGCGGTCACGGAGCGCATCCTTGAGCAGGGCCAGCAGTTCGCTCATCGGACGCCGTCGCCCAGCTCCACCGCGGTGACGTGCGGCGCCGCCCCGGTCCGAAGGCTTTGCACCAGGCTCTCCGCCGGGACGCTCTTCTTGAGCCGGACCCGGTACTGCAGCCGCTCGGGTGCGCCGCCGTCGCCCGGCAGGGCCCGGACGAACTGCCAGCGCTTGGCCGACTCCTCGAGCACCGACTCCACCGCACGGCGGGCCACATCGGCTGCGCCTTGAATCTGGAGCTCGAGCCGCCGGTATTCGGGCGGCGGTTTCTTGGGCGCCTCGTCCTCGGCCGACAGCCGCGAGCGGCGCTTCGACGCGCGGTCCGCCAGCGCATCGAGCTGATCCGGCGTGAGCGACTTGAGGATCTGGTCATCCACCAGGTTCACGAAGGCGCTGGTGCGGTTGGCGAGCGCCAGCGCCCGCTGCACCCGACGCTGCGCCACCGGACGCTGGAGATCGGCCGGTGCGCGCCCGAAGTCGGTGTACCACAGGATCAGGATGACGATGTTGAACGTGATGGAGAGGGCCGCCGCGAGCGGCACCGATTGAATGCCCGCGGCAAGCCCTACCCCCGTGCCCAGGAAGATGTAGACCGCGTCCTTGGTGTCGCGCAGCGTGTTGCGGAAGCTCACGGCGGCCACGATGCCGCCGAGGCTGAACGCCAGCGCCAGGCTGTTCTTCACCATGAACACGATGCCGGCCACCACGATCGGCAAAATGATGAGGGTCTGCACCACCGACTGGCGGAACCCCTTTCGCCGCCGGGTCATTACATAGATCCAGGTGACCGGCAGCATCAGGGCGAAGGCCGCCGTCATGCCGAACACCTCCGACAGGGGCAAGCCCAGCGGGGACTGAAACAGAGGCTGCTGGCTGTTGATGAGGTCCGGCAGGCCGGTCTGGGTGTCGGCCACGCTCTGCTGCAGGCCGGCCGAGAACAGGTCGGCCGCGCCGGGCACGAACTGGATGAGCAGGCCGGTGGTGGCGAACAGGACGGCGTAGTAGGCGGCCACCCGAATCACCGGGTTGTCCGTCAGACTGGCATAGCCGCCCGAGCGACGCTCAGAAGCCATCAGGCACCCTCCGTCCGGCGGTCCTGGGGCCGTGGGGCATCCGCATTGACGAGCCTTGGCGATGTGTTAGCGTTCGACCACTAAATTGCGATGATTCGGTCATTTGCGCCACACCGTGGAGTCCGTTGATGAGTGACGCCGAGCTGCTCGAAACGCAACTGCCGACCGTGCCCAGCAGCCAGGCGGGCGCGGCCGCGGATGAGCTGCCGGACGATCTCCTGCGCGAGGCGACCGCGCGGCTGAGCATCCTGGCGGCTGTCTGGGCGGGACTATTTGTCATCGGGATCGTCATGAACGACCTCGTGGCGCCGCTGCTCCACCTCCCGA
>DASSEC010000211.1:0-2128 GCA_035696685.1 Candidatus Limnocylindria bacterium
GGGGTACTTCACTGGCCGCGCGGCCACGAGCCCCTGCAGCTTGCCGAACGCGATGATCGAGCCGGTGAGGCTGACCGAGCCGATGACCGCGCCCAGCAGCGTGGCGATCATGAATGGCAGGGACAGCAGCTCGCCCGAGCCCGACTCGCCGGTGTCGCGCAGGAACTCGGCCACGGCCACCAGCGCGGCCGCGCCGCCGCCGGCCCCGTTGAAGATGGCGACCATCTGCGGCATGGCGGTCATTGGCACGCGCCGCGCCCCCAGCACGCCGACGACGGAGCCGATCAGCCCGCCGACCAGCAGGATCCACCAGTTGTCGAGCATGCCGGGCACGGTGGCGAAGGTCCACAGGATGACGAGCGCCATGCCGGCGGCGCCGAGCTGGTTGCCGCGTCGCGCGGTGGCGGGCGAGGCCAGGAACTTCAGCGCCAGGATGAAGGTGACCGCCCCCACCAGCCAGGCCAGGTAGGTGAGGACGTCGCGCAGCTCCATCTAGGCCTTCCCGCCCGGCCGCTTGCGGAACATCTCGAGCATGCGATCGGTGACCACGAAGCCACCAACCACGTTGATGGTGCCCAGCGTCACGCCCAGCAGAGCCAGCACGATGCGCAGCGGCCCTTCGGCCGCGGCGGCGACCAGCATGGCCCCCACCACGATCACGCCGTGGATCGCGTTGGCGCCGCTCATCAGCGGGGTGTGCAGCATGGTCGGCACCTTGGAGACCACCTCGTAGCCCACGAAGGCGGCCAGCACCAGGATGAACAGCGCCGAGACCAGCGCGAAGGGATCGAGGGTGCTGGCGTCCATCAGGCGCTCTCCTGCTGGCCCGGGGTGGCGGGCGCATCGGCCGTGCCGGCTGCCGGGGCCGATGGAGCCGGCGCCGCTCCTGGCTCCGCCGGCAAGGCGGGCTCGATGCCAAGGGCCTTGGCAGTGGCCTCGTTCACGACCTTGCCGCCGTGCGTGATGGTGGCGCCGGCCGTGATCTCATCGGCGAAGTCCAGCTCGAGCTTGCCGTCCTTGACCAGGTGCTGGACCAGGGTCTGGATGTTCTTGGCGTACATCTGGGTGGCGCTGCCCGGCATCGTGGCCGGCAGGTTCGTGAAGCCGATGATTCGCACGCCGTTGTCGGTGACGATTTCCTTGCCGGCCTCGGTCAGCTCGGTGTTGCCGCCCATCTCGGCGGCCATGTCGACGATCACGCTGCCAGGCCGCATGGTCTTGACCATCTCCGCGGTGATGAGCTTCGGGGCCGGGCGCCCTGGGATCAGGGCCGTGGTGATGACGGCGTCCGCCTCCCCCACCCGGCTGGCGATCAGCTCCGCCTGGCGACGCTTGTAGTCGTCGCTCATCTCACGGGCATAACCACCGGCGGTCTCGGCCTGGGCCTTCTCCTCGTCGGTCATCTCGACCTCCAGGAACGTGCCGCCAAGGGACTGGACCTGCTCCTTGACGACCGGCCGCACGTCCGTGGCCTCGACCACCGCGCCCAGGCGTCGGGCCGTGCCGATGGCCATGAGACCCGCCACCCCGGCGCCGAAGACGAGCACGCGGGCTGGCCTGACGGTGCCGGCGGCAGTGGTCAGCAGCGGCATGAACTTCGGCAGCCGTTCCGCCGCCAGCAGGACCGCCTTGTAGCCGCCGACGGTGGCCTGTGAGCTCAGCGTGTCCATGGACTGGGCGCGGGTGATGCGCGGGATGGCGTCCATGCTGATGGCGGTGATCCTGGCCTTGGCCAGCTTCTCCGCCAGCTGCGGGTTGGCCAGGGTGCCCAACGTGCCGATCAGGACCGTGCCCGGCTTCAGGAAGCTGATCTCCTCGTCCGTGGGTCGGCCCACCCGCAGCACGACGTCCGCCTGGCCGTACAGGGCCGGCGCGTCCGGCACGACCGTCGCGCCTGCCTCGCGGTACGCCTCGTCGGGGATGAACGACGCGTCGCCGGCGCCCGCCTGCACCAGCACCTCGACGCCGTCGCCGGACAGCTGGCCGGCGGCCTGCGGCGTGAGCGCCACGCGCGTCTCGCCGGACGCGCTTTCGCGTGGGACAGCGATCTTCATCAGGGATCCGTTAGCTGGATGGAATCGAGCCCGCCACGAATCGGCTCATTGGCGGTTCGGGTTTCGAAGTGTAG
>DASSEC010000212.1:0-3713 GCA_035696685.1 Candidatus Limnocylindria bacterium
CGCGCCCAGGCCGCGCGCCGCGAACAGGATGCCGATCCCCGCGTCGCCCGCCCCGAACACGTCGCGCCCGAACACGGCCAGCATGACGAGCACGCCCGTTCCCACGCCGAACGTCGTCTTCGAAAGCAGGAGTGCCGCCAGCGTCCGGTTGCCGCGCGCGAATCGCAGCACGACCCGGATGGAATCCGCGATCCCCCGCAGGCCGCCGTGGGGCATCTCGTGCGACGCGGCCACCTGCCGCCGAAACGGGCGACGGATGCCCACGATCAGGAGCGCCGACGCCCCGAACGAGGCGGCGTTGAGCACAAAGGCCACGTCGCGACCGAACGTGGCGGCTACCGCTCCGCCGATCGCGGCCCCGACCGCCAGCATCGTTCCCCACGCGGAGCCGATGAGCACGTTCGCCTCGCCCAGGTCCTCGTCGTCGACGAGGTTGGGCAGGGATGCCGAGCTGGTCGGCTCGAAGACCGCCGCGCCGAAGGACAGGAGCGCCGTGGCCACGAACGCGATCCAGAGCGTCCCCGGGTCGCGCACCAGCAGGAACGCGAGCGCCACCGGCACCCGCGCGACGTCGGCGGTCACCATCAGCCGCCTGCGGTCGAGGCGATCGGCGAGCACGCCCGCGAACGGCGAGGCCAGCGCGAAAGCGCCGGTCTGGACCACCAGCAGCAGCGAGGCGATCGTCGGCGACCCGGTCAGCTGCAGGGCCAGGCCCAGGATCGCAACGGTCGAGAACCAGTCCCCGCCGAAGCTGATCAGCTCGGCCGAGAAGAGGCGCGTGAAGGCCGGGTTGCGGCGCAGCAGGGCGAGATACGGACGAAGTCGCATCGGCCAGCGCATGATGCCATCCGTTCGTTGCCGTGGTTCGGCACGTGGCTTGCGAGAGGAGGCGGGCATGGACACGTTGCGCAAAGAGGCCGGCGCGCTGGGCTGGCTCATACGGATGGCGATCCTGGGCTCGATCGTGGCCGCGGTCTACAAGGAGCTGCAGCTGCCGCCGTCGCGGCGCACCTGGCATGGGCGCCTGTTCGGCTTCCTGCCGTACGACTTCCGCATGCCGAGCCCGGCCCGCATCGTCAAGGCCTGGTGGAGCCCCCGCTCACCGAAGGTATTCAACGAGCAGCCCTTCGGCGTCGGCTGGGTGGTCAACGTACCGACGGCGATTCGCCGGCTGCAGCGCATGAGGAGCCCGGCCCGCTAGCATCCGGACGTGAGCTGGTTCCCCGTTCTGCTGGTCATCCACATCGCGCTGGCGATCTCCCTCCTCGCGCCCAGCCTGCTGCTGCCCTTCCTGCTGCGGCGCTCGGGGGCGGCGGGTCCACCCAGCAACCCGGTGATGCGGCTGCTGCTCGCCATGCAGGGGACCGGCTCGCTGGTGATCGCCATGGGCCTGGCGATCACCGGCATCGGCCTGCTGCTGGCCCTGGGGACGCAGCTGCTCGGCAAGCCCTGGCTGCTGGTGGCGCTGGCGATCTACGCCGTGAACCTGCTGGTCGCCGCGTTCGTTTCGCGGCCAAACCTGCGACGCCTGCTGTGGCCGGGCACGAGCACCGATGCCGAGGCCTGGCGCCGGCGCGCACGCGCCCAGCGCTACGTGGCCTACGGGATGGCGGCCGCCACCGGGGTCATCGGCTTCCTGATGAGCACCAAGCCGGAGCTGTGGTGACGCGGCCCGCGGGTGGCCTCAGAACTGCGGGATCGGGAGCGGCCGGCCCATCAGCCAGAAGAGGCCAGCCACGATCAGGAGCAGGGCGATCACGAAGACCGCGAACCACTTCAGGACTTCCCACATGGTGCCTCTCCTCGGCGTACGGTCGGCAGCTGACCGTCCCCCCGCGGCGGGGCGATTCTACCTGCTGGGTCCAGCCCGGAGCCCCTCGATCCGCCGCCGCCTAGAATCGCCCGCGTGACGCTCCACCTGTACGACTCGCGCCGCGGCGAGAAGGTGCCCTTCGAGCCGTTCGGGGCTGGGCCGATCGGCCTCTACGTCTGCGGTGTCACCCCGTACGACACCGGCCACCTCGGCCATGCCTTCACCTATGTCAGCTTCGACGTGCTGCACCGATACCTGGAGTACCTCGGCCACGAGGTGGTCTACGTCCAGAACCTGACCGATGTCGACGACGACATGCTGCGGCGTGCCCGCGAGCTCCGCGAGGACTACCTGACGCTCGGCAACCGCCACGTGACCACCTTCCTGACCGAGATGGCCGCGCTGAACTGGCTGCCGCCCGATCACTATCCCCGCGCCACGCAGCACATCTCGCAGATGCAGGCGCTCATCGGGCACCTGCTGGATCGCGGCCACGCCTACGTCGCCGATGGGCACGTCTACTACGACGTCGCCTCCTGGCCGGCCTACGGGGAGCTCTCGCACCTGCCGCGCGAGGCGATGCTGCCGATCGCCAATGAACGGGGCAACGTACCGGACATGCCGGGCAAGCGCGACCCGCTGGACTTCGTGCTGTGGCAGCCATCGGCTCCCGACGAGCCGTCCTGGCCATCACCGTGGGGCGCCGGACGCCCGGGCTGGCACATCGAGTGCTCGGCCATGAGCACCACCTACCTCGGCAACCGGTTCGAGATCCATGGTGGCGGCGCCGATCTCGCGTTCCCGCACCACGAGTCCGAGATCGCCCAATCGGAGGGCGCGACCGGGGAGCACCCCTTCGTCGGCTGGTGGATGCACGTCGGCATGCTCCGCTATGCGGACGAGAAGATGAGCAAGTCCCTTGGCAACCTGGTGCTGGTGCGGGACCTGCTGCGGTCGTACCCTGGCGACGCCATCCGGCACTACCTCGTCTCGCACCACTACCGCGACGAGGTCGCCTTCGACGAGACGCTGTTGGAGGCGTCCGCCGTGGAGGCCGCGCGGCTTCGGCAGGCCTGTCGGGTCGCCGAGGAGATCGAGCCACTGGCACCGGCGCTGGCGGAGCCGGGGTCACTCCATCCGACTGTCGCCAAGCACCGTGGACGCTTCCTGGCCGCCATGGACGACGACCTGGATACGCCGTCGGCGCTCCCCGAGCTGCACGCCCTGGCGGCCATCGGCCTGAACGAGGTGGATCCGGAGCTCAGGGCCCAGGCGGGCTGGATGGTGCGCGAGCTCGGCGCCCGGATCCTGGGCCTGCGGCTCGCCACCGTCCCGAGCCTGTCCGAGCCGGAGCCCGCCGACGACGTTCCCGCGGCAGTCCCGGCCGTTTCGTGAGTCTGCGATCGTGAGCGACGGTCCGGCACCGATTGAGCCGCCGAACGCCGGGGACGACCTCGTCCCCGTCAGCGTTCGGCTGGGCAACGTGGTCCCACCCGAGGACCCCGAGGACTGGACGCGGCCGCTGACGTGGGCCGCGGCGGCGGGGATGCTGCTGGGACCGCTGGCCGCTGTCCTGTGGTTCGTGCTCTGGCCGCCTGACCGACTCAGCATCCTGCCCGGCAGCTTCGTGCTGGCCAGCGCCACTGGCGCGGGGGCGGCGCTCACCGGCTCCACCCAGCAGGGCGTGCTGCGCGCGGTCGCCGCGACGGTGGCCGCCGCCCTGTTCGCCGCGCTGGCGGACGTCATCGCCGGGGCGTTGACCACGCCAATCCGCCAGGCGGTCGAGGCCAGCCCGACGTTGGGCCACGCCTTCGGCGGGGCGCTGGCCGGATTCGCGGGCGCCGTCGCCACGGCGGGGTTGGCCGGCGGCATCGCGCGCGTCCGCTCCCGGACGGTTCGG
>DASSEC010000213.1:0-4393 GCA_035696685.1 Candidatus Limnocylindria bacterium
TCCGGTGAGGAGATCGCCGCGGTGGAAGCCCGGGATCCGCTCCTCCGCAACGCCCGCTTCCTCCTCGAGCGCGGCGTGGCCGGCGGCAGCCAACTTCGCGCACTGGTGGCGGATACACGAGAGCGGGTCATGGCAGCGGCCGAGGAGGCCACCCTCCGACCTCGGCTGGAATCCACGGCCCAGGTGGTGGCGCCGCTCGCGCCGGACCATCCGTCGCGCGTCGCCCAGCGGGCCACGCATCCGGTGCTGAACGACGACGAGCGGCGGGAAGCGCTGGGCGGACTGCCGGAGGCGGCATCGGCCCCGAATGCGCGCACGCTGGCCGGCAACCTGAACGCGGCCCTGGCGGACGAGCTGGCACGGCGGCCCGAGCTGCTGATCTTCGGCGAAGACGTGGCGCGCAAGGGCGGCGTCTACAACGTGACCAACGGCCTGCAGCGTCGGTTCGGAGCCGGCCGCGTGTTCGATACCCTGCTCGACGAGACCTCGATCCTGGGCATCGCCCAGGGGGCGGCGCATATCGGCCTGTTGCCCATGCCGGAGATCCAGTACCTGGCCTACCTGCACAACGCGCTGGACCAGATCCGCGGTGAAGCGGCCTCGCTCCAGTTCTTCTCGCAGGGCCAGTTCCGCAACCCCATGGTGGTGCGCGTTCCCGGCCTCGCCTATCAGAAGGGCTTCGGGGGCCATTTCCACAATGACAACAGCGTGGGCGCCCTGCGCGATATCCCAGGGGTGGTGCTGGCCGTGCCGGCCCGTGGTGACGACGCCGCGCGCATGCTGCGCGGCTGCGTGGCCATGGCGCAGGAGGATGGCCGCGTGGTGGTCTTCCTGGAGCCGATTGCCCTCTACCACGAGAAGGACCTATACGCCGACGACGACGGTGGCTGGCTCACCGATTACCCACCCCCGCCGTCGTACCTGCTCCCCGGCGAGCCGGGCATCTACGAGGCAAATGGCTCCGATGCCGCCGACCTGCTGCTGGTCAGCTACGCCAACGGGCTGCGGCTCTCGCTCCAGGCCCAGCGGCAGCTGGCCGAGCGCCACGGCGTCCGGGCTCGCGTCCTCGACCTGCGATGGCTCAATCCGCTGCCATTCGCCGCCTTGCGACAGCACGCCAGCCGGGTGCCGGCAGTCGTGGTGGTCGACGAGTGCCGCCGTACGGGCGGCGGCGTGGCGGATCCCATCATCGCAGACCTCGTGGAGTCGGGCGTCGCGACGACGGCCTCCTCGATTCGCGCCGTGGATTCCTTCGTGCCATTGGGGCCGGCGACGGCCCACGTGCTGGTCGGGGTCCAGGACGTCATCGAGCATGCGCTGGTCGCGCTCGGCGAACGCCGGACGGTGAGCCGGTGAGCGGGCGGCCACGTTCTCTGCTGGTCTGCCCGGGGATCGGCAGCTATGGTCCCGGCTCGCTGGGCTCGCTGCCGGCAGACCATCCCGCGGTCCAGGCTGCGGAGCACATCCGCGTCGAGTACGGCCTGGAGCCGTTGCTCAGCCTGGACGCTGCAGCGCAGTTCGACCCGTCACGGCACCTGCGGCCCGCCAACGCCGCGGCGTTGACCTTCATGGCCACCCTGCTGGATGCCGAGCGGGCGATGGCGGACCACCGGCTGGTGGCGATCGCCGGCACGTCGCTCGGCTGGTTCAGCGCGCTCGGGATCGCGGCGGCATTGCCGTTCGAGGACGCGTTCCGCCTGATGCAGGAGGTCGCCCTGCTGAGGGAGCAGGCGGCGGCAGATCCCTCAGCCGGCGGCCAGGTCATCTACCCGCTGGCCGGGCCGGACTGGCGGCGGTCGCCGGACCTCGAGGCCGCCGTGATCGACGTCATGGCCGATGCCGGCGCCGGCGAGCGGCAGGTCTTCGCGAGCATCGACCTGGGCAGCTTCGCGGTGCTTGCCGGTGATGGGCCCGGGGTCGCGCGCCTGGTCGAGCGGCTGCCAGGCGTCAAGGCCGGGACGCGCGACTATCCGCTGCGCCTGGCGCTGCAGGGCCCGGACCACACCCCGCTGGCCGAGCCTCTCGCCGAGATCGCCGCGGACAGGCTCGCCGGCCTGCGGTGGCGGGAGCCGGCGACCACGCTCATTGACGGACGTGGCGCTCGCTGGACGCCGTGGGCCACCGATCCCGCGGCGTTGCGCGACTACACGCTCGGCGCCCACCTGACCGAGCCGTACCTGTTCGCCGCCAGCGTGCGGGTGGCCCTGCGTGAGTACGCCCCCGAGCTCGTGGTGCTGGCGGGTCCAGGTGCGTCCCTGGGGAGCATCGTCGGCAGCCTGGTGGTCGCCGAGGGATATCGCGGGCTTCGCAGTCGGGCCGCATTCGAGGCCGCCCAGCACTCGTCCCAGCCAGTGGTCCTGTCGATGGGCGGCACCGCGTGAGCAGCAAACCAGCCGTTTCGGCGGGTGACGAGGCGCCACCCGATGCTGCCGCCTTCGTGGAAGTCGAGCCGCTGGACCTGGCGGCGACCATGGCGCCGCTCGCCCACGGCAGCGGAGATCGCACGATTCGCCTGGGCCGCAGCGAGGTGTGGCGCGCCACGCTCACGCCGGACGGGCCGGCCACCATTCGGCTGCAGCGCGTGGACCGCGGCGTTTCGGTCACGGCCTGGGGTGGCGGTGCCCGCTGGGCGATCAACCATGCTGCCGAGCTGGTTGGCGCGACGGACAGGCCGCCATCGTTCGCCGACGGCCATCCGCTGCTGGCAGCCATCGCCCGCGCGCATCCCGGGGTGCGGCTGCCTCGGACCAACCGTCCGTTCGAGGCGCTGCTGCCGGCGATCTGCGAGCAGAAGGTCACGGGCCGCGAGGCACGTGCCGCATTCCAGGGCATCGTCCGCGCCTACGGCCAGCCAGCTCCAGGCCCCGGGGGCCTTCGGCTGCCACCAGAGCCGGCGGTCCTGGCCGACCGGCCCTACTTCGCGTTCCATCGGTTCGGGCTCGAGCAGCGCCGCGCCGACGTGATCCGCCGGGCCTCGACGCTTGCCCCGCGGCTGGAGGGCAGGCCGGCGGCCGAGGTTGAGCGGCTGCTGCGGGCGGTGCCGGGCATCGGCCCGTGGACCGTCGCCGAAGTCCTGCGGGTGAGCTTCGGCGACCCCGACGCCGTCAGCGTGGGCGACTACCACATCCCCAGCCTGGTGGCCTGGGCACTGGCCGGCGAGCGCAGGGCCGATGACGCCCGCATGCTCCAGCTGCTGGAGCCATACCGCGGACAACGGGGCCGCGTGCAGCGGCTGCTGGAGATCTCCGGGATCTACCCCGAGCGCCGCGGCCCGCGCATGGCGCCGCGCGACATTACTCGCCAGTAGCCGCGAGACGTGCGGATCGCGCTCGCTACCGTGTCTCCTCAGCCGATGGCGGCGAAGGTCGAGCGGCCCGCGAGGCGATAGGTCTGGATCATCACGCCCGACGGCAACGACCGCGACTCGACCAGCGCGAAGTCGTGGGTCGGGCCGCGCTCCGGAAACAGGCGGAGTCCATCACCCAGGACCACGGGGTGTATTCGCAGGTTGAGCTCATCCACGAGGTCGTGCTCGAGCAGCCAGCGGAGCAGCACCCCGCTTCCATGGAGCTGGAGCTCGCGCCCGGGCTGCGCCTTCAGCTCGCGGATGGCCGCCTCGAGGTCACCCTCGATGACGTGGGTGTTCTGCCACGTCGGGTCCTTGAGCGTGGTCGAGGGCACGTACTTGGGCAGCACGTTGATCAGGTGGCCGAACGGATTGTCATCGTGGTTCGGCCAATACGGATCCCAGATCTCCCAGGTCTTTCGTCCGAGCAGCAGCGCATCCGCACGCTCGAACATCGAGATCAGGAACGGCCCCATCTGCGGGTCGGCATGGGCCGCCGTCCACCCGCCGCGATCGAACCCGCCACGCCGGTCCTCGTCCGGTCCGCCTGGGCCCTGGTACACGCCGTCCAGCGTCACCATCTCGGATGCAACCAGCTTCATCGTCACGGCTCCCTGGAATCGCGAACTGACGGACGTGGCGTCCCCGGCAGGATTCGAACCTGCGACCGGCCGCTTAGAAGGCGGCTGCTCTGGTCCACTGAGCTACGGGGACACGGAGGCAGCCGTATCGTCGCAGGAATCCGGCGCGCGCGAGGCGACGTACCCACATGCGAGTCAATGACCCGCTCGGTGGAGGAGTCCCATGTCCCGCACGCGCTCGCTCTCGATTGCCATGGCGCTCGCCCTGCTCGTCGCCCTGCTGGCGCAGGCCGCCCCGGCAGGCGCCGGCACCGCCAACATCCTGCGCGCCAAGACCATGGTCGGCGTCCCCCAGGCGTTCACCGGCTCCACGAACGCCAGCCTCATCCGCGGCATCCCCGGTGGTGGCATCCCGTGGACGGTCGGCCGCAGCCGGGTCCGGTTGACGGTGAACGGCCACCTGGTC
>DASSEC010000214.1:0-3954 GCA_035696685.1 Candidatus Limnocylindria bacterium
ACCGCGTCGATCGCAAAGATCCAGCCGGAGCCGATGAGCGCCACCAGCAGGCCGGAGGCGATGGGGCCCAGCATGAAGGCGGTGCTCTGCGACAGGTTGAGCAGCGCGTTGCCCTGCTGCAGGCGAGCAGGGCTGATGGTCTGCGGGATGAGACCGATGACAGCAGGCTGGAAGAACGCGGAGGCCGCGCCGCTGACCGCCGCCACGGCCAGGAATACCGGCAGGCTGGCCCAGCCGCCCAGGATCGCCACCGCCAGCGCCACCTGGGCGGCGGCCCGCACCACGTCCGAGCCGACCATGATCAGCCGGCGCGGCAGACGATCAGCCCATACCCCACCGACCAGCATGAAGGCGACCCGCGGCACCATGAACGCGGCCATGGAGAAGCCCAGGTCGGCGGCCGAACCGTGCAGCCCCAGCACGGCGAAGGTGAGCGCCACGCCGGTCAGCCCATCGCCGACGGCGGATGCCGTCTGGCCGACCCAGAGCCGGCGGAAATTTCGCTCGACCAGCGGGCCGAATCGATCGAACATCGGTCTCATCACTGGATTTGACGTCGAATATACGAAGGTCGAACTATTTGACGTCAAACGATCAGCCGATGTCAAGAGGCCGCGGCAGGTTCCCCGTTCGGCAGGTTGATGCGGATGATGGTGCCGCCACTGTTCGGCGAGACCGCCTGGATGTCCCCGCCGTGCGCCTCGACCAACGACCGCGCGATGGGCAGCCCGAGCCCGCTGCCGGCCGTGTCGCCGACGCGATAGAAGCGGTCGAAGACGTGCGGCAGGGCGTCTGGCGCGATGCCCGGACCGGTGTCGCGCACCTCGAGCGTGGTCGTCGCGCCGTTGGCCGCTGCGGTCAGCGAGATCTCCCCGCCGCGCGGCGTGAAGCGCAGCGCATTGGCCACCAGGTTGGACAGGACCTGACGCATCCGCGTGGCATCGATGTCGATGACCGGCAGCCCGGGGGCAACCACCTCACGCAGCGCGACACCGTTGGCCTGCGCACGCGCCTCGAACGCGGCGACCACCTCGCCCAGCAGGTCGGCCGGGTGCGTCGGCTCGCGGTGCAGGCGCAGGCCGCCGGTCTCGGCCAGCGACAGCGTCCGCAGGTCGTCCACCAGCCGCTCGAGCAGGTCGATCTCCTCGAGGATCGGCTCGAGGTGCGCCCGGTCGGCCGGGTAAAGGCCGTCGAGGATGCCCTCCACGTTGCCCTGGATGACGCTCAGCGGAGTCCGCAGCTCGTGCGAGACATCCGCCAGCAGCTGGCGTCGCTGGTCGGCATCCTGCTCGAGGCGGGTGCTCATGGCGTTGAAGGCGCGCGCCAGCCGGCGGAGGTCCGATGGGCCGTCCTCGCGCACCCTGGCGCCGTAGTCCCCCGCCTCGACGCGGCTGGCAGCGGCCATCAGGTCCCCGATCGGCGCGGCCGAGCCCCGCAGCCCGCGGAGCGTTGCCCGCGTCACGACCACGAGCACCACGAATACGACCACGCCGGCGATCGTGGTGGCGACGCTGGTGTTCAGGACCTGGCTGAATGCCCAGACCACGAGCGCCCCCAGCAGCGCCAGGATCGTGAGCGCGAGGAGCGCGAAGCCGACCATGCGGCCGATGAACCGCCGCCGCAGCTCGCGCCAGGCCTCCCGATCCTGGGGCGGCCACGCCTCACCCTCCGGCCACCACGGGGGCGCGTTGCCATCCCAATGACGGCCCGACCAACCGCGCCGGCCGAATCGGCGGTGCTCAGTCATCGGCCATGCGGTAGCCCACGCCGTACACCGTCTGCAGGTAGTGCGGATGCCGTGGGTCCGGCTCGAGCTTGCGCCGGATGTTCTTGACGTGGGCGTCGATGGCCCGTTCATACGCTTCCAGCGTCTCGCCGTGGATAGCGTCGAGCAGCTGGGCGCGGGTGAAAACGCGACCCGGCTGACGCGCCATGGTGGCCAGCAGCTGGAACTCGGTCGCGGTCAACGACACCGTCCGACCCGCGACGGACGCACGCAGGCGCGGGAGGTCCAGCTCAAGCTCGGCGACCCGCAGCAGCGTCTCCTGCGCCTCCGGTTGGTTGCGGCGCAGCACGGCACGCACCCGGGCGACGAGCTCGCGCGGGCTGAACGGCTTGGTCAGGTAGTCGTCCGCGCCGAGCTCCAGGCCGAGCACGCGATCGGTCTCGCTGTCGCGCGCGGTGAGCATGATCAGCGGCACGGCCGAGTCCCGTCGAAGGCTGCGCGTAACGTCCAGGCCGTCGAGCCCCGGCAGGCCAAGGTCCAGGGTGATCAGGTCCGGATGCTCGGCGCGGGCCCGCATCAACGCCTCGCGGCCATCGCGCGCCACGATCACGCCGAAACCGGCGTGCTCGAGGTAGTCGGTCACCAGGCGCAGGATCTTGGGCTCGTCGTCGACGACCAGGATGCGCGGCATTGGTCGAGATGGTAGACGGGCGGGCGCTGCCGCCCGCCCGTATCGGTCCCCAGCGAACCGTGGCCGTCAGGCCGACGACGCGCCGGACTCTCCCGCTCCGCCGCTCGTCTCATGGGCGCGGCGGTGCCAGTCCTCCAGGTGGTCCTGCGGCCCGCCGGGGCGGCCGTAGTACCCGTAATGCCTGCCCCAGCCCCCGTGCCCGCGGCCCCGGCCGAAGCCGAACGCCGCGCGGATCAGGGCGAAGACCAGGAAGATTCCCAGCATCCAGAAGAAGATGCCAAAGAACCCGAAGCCGGGTCCCCAGCCCCAGTGGCCGACATAGGGCCCCGGGTAGACCACCACCGGCGCGCCAGATGCGACGGCAGCTCCCTGTTGCGCCATCCCGGCACTCACGCCCGCGTCGTAGACGCCGGCGCCGATGGCCACCAGGACGCCGATCAGTGCCAGCGAGGCCAGCACGCGAAGGAGGTTCCCACCAGACATGATGCTTGCGTTTCCTCTTGCCTCGTCACGGTGCGGCCGGCACGTCCGGCCCGCGTTTGATGAGACCAGCCTGCTGGCGAGTTGTGCGCAGACTGTGAACGGCGCATGCGAATTCGGGGAATCGCTGGCCGCACGCTGGTAGGCTCGTCGCATGGAGCAGCTGCGCGCGTTCTGGCGCAGTGCCGCCGATGCGCTGTCCGAGCGCGAGTTCCGATTGCTGTGGATCGGGCAGACCGGCTCGGCCATCGGGGACTCCCTGGTCGGCGTAGCCCTGGCGTTCGCTGTCCTGGAGCTCACCGGCTCGGCCGGCGATCTGGGGCTGGTGTTCGCCGCCTTCGCGCTGCCACGTGTGGTGTTGACCCTCGTCGGCGGCGTCTGGGCTGACCGGCTACCGCGGCAGCGGGTCATGGTCGCCTGCGACGTGCTCCGCGCGTCGACACAGGCCGTCGTGTCCACGCTGCTCATTACCGGCAACGCCCAGGTCTGGCACCTGATGGCCCTGGCCCTGGTGATGGGGGGAGCCGATGCGTTCTTCACCCCGGCGTCCACCGGGCTGATGCCCGAGATCGTCAGCCCGGGGCGGGTGCAGCAGGCAAACGCCTTGGTGTCCATTTCACGCAGCGGCGCGCACATCTTCGGTCCGCTGCTGGCCGGCCTGATCGTGGCCACCATCGGCGCCGGCTGGGCCTTCGCCTTCGATGGCCTGAGCTTCCTCGTCAGCGCCGGCTTCCTGCTGGGCGTGCACGTGCCATCACGGATCGTGCCCCAGCGGCGCGCATTCGTCACCGAGCTGATCGAAGGCTGGCGGGAGGTCGCCTCCCGATCCTGGGTCGTCGCGTGCATCCTGACCTTCTCGATCTCGAACGTCTCGCTGGGCGCGTTCCAGATCCTGGGACCGCTGATCGCGCAGCAGAAGCTGGGCGGCGCGGCGGCGTGGGGCGTGGTCGGGGCCGGCGCGGCGATCGGGGGCATTGTCGGCGGCGCGGTGGCGCTGCGCTGGAAGCCGGATCGTCCATTGGTCCCCGGATTCCTGCTGATGGTGCTGGCGCAGATC
>DASSEC010000215.1:0-2342 GCA_035696685.1 Candidatus Limnocylindria bacterium
CATGACCTGCGCCGGCGCCAGCCACAGCGGGAAGGCGCCGGCGAAGTGCTCGGTCATCACGGCCAGGAACCGCTCGAACGAGCCGTAGATCGCGTAGTGGACGATCGCCGGCCGCTCGAAGCCGCCGTCCGCGGCGCGGTACTCAAGGTCGAAGCGCTGGGGCAGCTGGTAGTCCAGCTGGACCGTGGCGTTCTGCCACAGCCGGCCGAGCGCGTCCTCGAAGAAGACGTCGATCTTGGGTGCGTAGAACGCGGCGCCACCGGGATCCATGGTGTATGGCGTCCCCGACTGCTCGAGCGCCGTCCGCAGCTTGCCCTCGGCCATGTCCCAGAACTCATCCGAGCCGAGCCGCTTCTCCGGCCGTGTCGCGAGCTTGAACGCAGGCGTGACACCGAACGGCGCGAATTGGCGGCGCACCAGGTCAAGGGCCAGGTTGATCTCGTCGATCACCTGGTCGTCGCGGCAGAAGACGTGCGAGTCGTCCTGCACCAGCTGCCGGACCCGGAACATGCCCGACAGCGCACCGGTCACCTCCTTGCGGAAAAGGACCGAGTAGTCGGCGTAGCGAATGGGCAGCTCGCGGTAGGAGTGCATGCGCGTCTTGTAGACCAGGATCTCCTGCGGGCAGTTCATCGGCTTGAGGCCCGACAGGTGGCCGTAGTCGTCCAGGACGAACATGTTGTCCTGGTACAGCTCCCAGTGGCCGGAGGTCTCCCACAGCTCCTTGCGCACCAGGCTGGGGGTGCGGACCTCCACGAACCCGCCGTCGCGCCGCACCTCGCGCGACCAGTCCTCGAGCGCGCGCCAGACCGCCATGCCGCGCGGATGGAAGAAGGGCGCAGCCGGTGATTCGGGGTGGAAGGTGAACAGGTCCAGGTCGCGGCCCAGCTTGCGATGATCGCGCTTCTTGGCTTCCTCCAGCCGCCACAGGTAGCGGTCCAGGTCCGCCTGGGACTCCCAGACGGTGCCGTAAATGCGCTGCAGCATCGGGCGCTTCTCGTCGCCACGCCAGTACGCGCCAGCCGAGTTGAGGAGCTTGAACGGCCCCAGCTCACCCGTCGCGGAGAGGTGCGGCCCGCGGCAGAGGTCGTTGAAGGCGCCGTGCCGGTAGAAGCTGACGATCCGCGCCTGCTCGTCCGGCAGCTCGCGGACGATCTCGACCTTGTAGGCCTGGCCCTCGTTCTCCAGCTGGTTCAGCGCGGCGTCGCGATCCAGCTCCGAGCGCTCGAACGGCAGGTTGGCGCTGACTTGGGCTCGCATCCGCTCCTCGATCGCTTCGAGGTCGGCCGGCGTCAGTGCGCGCGGCAGGTCGAAGTCGTAGTAGAAGCCGTCCTTGATGGCGGGCCCGATGCCCAGCCTGGCCTCCGGGAAGAGGTCGAGCACGGCCGCCGCCATGACGTGCGCGGCGGAGTGGCGCATGGTGTCCAGCCGGTCGTGCGCGCCGGCGTCGAGCAGCTCGTCGGCGCCGGAGCGGACTTCCTCGGAGTCGATGGCCATGCGGCGAAGGGTAGCGCCTTCAGATGGCCTTGAATTGCTCGAACGGCTGGTTGCAGGCGTCGCAGTGGTAGATGGCGCGGCACAGGGTCGGCCCGAACGGATTGTCGAGCGTCGTCTTCTGCGAACCGCAGTACGGGCAGCTCGCTTCGGCCAGGTGCAGCTGCAGCTCTTCGCCGCCAAAGGATGGCCCGATGAGGAGCGGCGGGGCGAAGCCGCTCTCCCGGAGCTTCTGACGCCCTTCGGGCGTGATGCGATCACTGGTCCACGGCGGCGAGAAGCTGAGGCTGACCTCGACCTCTGCCGCCGCGTCCAGCGCGCGGAGCCGCTCCCCGATCTGGAGCCGCATGACGTCGATGGCGGGGCAGCCGACGAACGTGGGCAGCAGCTCGACGCGGAGCCGCTCCCCGCCCTCGGGGCGTGGCTGGAAGGCCACGTCGCCGATCCCGCCCAGCTCGACGACGTTGACGGCTGGGATCTCGGGGTCCGGAATCTCCTCCAGCGCCGCCCACACGGCCAGCTCCCGGGGGTCGTGGATTGCTGCTCGCGCTACCACGTGGCTTCCTCGTCGGAGCGGGCGACCATGGTGAACTGGCTGTGCAGCCAGGCGAAGTCATCGGTTCGACGTGTCCGCCCACCGTCTGTCTCTGCGCCACCATCCAGCGTCGGGAGTCCCACGGCGTCAAGGCCGGCACGCACCCGCTGATGCCAACGCTCGCGCAGCTCGGCCAGTGGCTCGGGCAGGATGCCATCGGCGACCAGCTGCGCTTCGCCGGAGAGCGGCGCGAAGATCGCCTGCGCGTCCGGCCACAGCCGTTGGAGTGCCTCGACCAGCCGCTCACATGGCT
>DASSEC010000216.1:0-8215 GCA_035696685.1 Candidatus Limnocylindria bacterium
AGCAGCCGGGCGAACTGCGCGTCGTTGCCCACTGCCACCGCCACGTGGCCATCGTCGGTGGCAAAAACCTGGTACGGCACGATGTTCGGGTGCTCGTTCCCCCAGCGCTCCGGCTCCCGCCCACTGGCCAGGTGATTGGCCAGCACGTTGGTCAGCGCCGCCACGCTCGACTCCATCAGGCTCACGCTGACAGTGGTTGTGCCGTCGCCCGCGGTCCCTCCGCGAGCGCGGCCGAGCAACGTGGCCAGCATCCCCACCGCCAGCTCCAGCCCGGCCAGCAGGTCCAGCACCGCCACGCCGACCTTCTGCGGCGGACCGTCGCGCTCGCCGGTGATGGCCATCAGCCCGCTCATCGCCTGCGCAAGCAGGTCGTAGGCGGGCAGCTCCGCGTCGCGTCCCGCGAAGCCGCCAATCGACGCCACCACCAGGTCCGGATGCGCGGCACGCAGCACATCGGCATCCAGTCCCAGGCGGCCCGCGCTGGAGGGCCGGGCGTTGTGCACCAGCAGATCGGCTCCATCGGCCAGGCGGCTCAGCAGGGCGCGCCCTTCGCCCGCGCGCAGGTCCACGACCACCGAGCGCTTGTTGCGATTGACCGATGCGAAGTAGGCGCTCAGCCGATCGGCAGGGTCGCCCCACCACGGCGGGCCCCAGCCGCGGCTCTCGTCGCCGGATGGCGGCTCGACTTTGATCACGTCCGCGCCCAGGTCGGCAAGGAGCATGGTGGCGAACGGGCCTGCCAACACGCGTGAGCAGTCGATGACCCGCAACCCCGTCAGCGGAAGCGCCGTGTCCATGGCGCGAAAGGCTAGCCTTCGCGGGCTGTCGCGCGTGACCGCTCCGCGTATTGGGGTGGCAGGAGCATGGAGGAGCCGATGAAGGTGGGGGTGGTGATGCCCATCGGCCCCGTGGAGGGCACCGGGGTCGTTCCCGCCTGGGAGGCGACACGCTTGGCGGCGCTGGCCACCGAGGAAGCCGGCTTCGATTCGGCCTGGGTCTACGACCACCTGCTGTTCCGCGGGCTCGGCTCTGATTCGACCGAAGGGATCCACGAGTGCTGGACGATCCTGTCCGCGCTGGCCGCCATCACGAGGCGGGTGGAGCTGGGAATCCTGGTGCTGGCCATGCCCTTCCGCTCCCCGGCCCTGCTGGCCAAGATGGCGGCGACGCTCGAGGAGGTCTCAGGCGGACGGCTGATCCTGGGCGTGGGCTGCGGCTGGCACGAGCCGGAGTTCAGCGCGTTTGGCTTCCCGTTCGACCACCGCGTCAGCCGCTTCGAGGAGGCGCTCTCAGTCCTGGTCCCGGCGCTGCGCGACGGACGGGCCTCATTTGCTGGCCGATACCAGGCGGTCCGTGACCTGGAGATCGTTCCCCGCCACGCACGGCCCGACGGGCGTCCGACGCCTCTCCTCATCGCGGGTCGCGGCGAGCGGATGCTGCGGCTGGTCGTGCAGCACGCCGATGCCTGGAACACGGCCTGGCTGGGTCCCGCCACCCAGCTGCCGCCACGGCTCGTTGGTCTCCACGCCGCGTTGGAGGCGGCCGGCCGTGACCCCGCCTCGCTGGAGATCACCGTGGGGCTGAACGTGGTGCTCCCCGACTTCGCCGATGCGGACCATCCGCCGCTCCCCATCACCGACTCCACGTTGACCGGCTCCCCTGCGGAGCTTGCCGAGGCCTTGCACGGCTACGCGGAGCTGGGTGTCGGCCACGTCCAGGTTGCGCTGGAGCCCACCACGCCCCCGGCCATCCACCACCTGGGCCAAGCCCTGTCCCTCCTCCGCTCCCGTTAAGCCACTCCCAGGAGGGTGTGGCGGCCGGGGCGATGGCGCCAGCGACGGAGGAGCGGGCCAACGATCCGGATGCCGCAGACCGCGCAGCGCGTCCAGCGGCCGTCGCGGACGAGCCGGACGCGATGCTCCTGGACCAGCACCCGCATCGGCGCGCGGCGGCGGGCACGCTCACCCAGCTGCGAGCGTCGGTCGCGCCATGCCTGGTCCGCCCCCGGCACGCCGAGCCGCCGGGCATGCGCCAGGGAGCTGGGATAGCGGGCGGCCTCCGCGCTGAGTGCGAAGGCATCGGGCACGCCATGGCGGCGGTACAGGGCGAAGGCGGTGTCGTAGAACGCTCGGTCGTGATGCGCAACGCGGCCGCGCCGGCGACGCGCCACGGGCGCCAGCCAATGGGCCAGCTCGTGGAGCAGGGTCAGCCTCTGGTCGGTGGAATCGGTGCCGGCAACGACGGAGATGGACGACGAATGGCGGCGGGTGACCCCGGACGACATCTGGCGGTCGCGGTGCCGCCAGGCGAGGCGGGGCGTTGGCGCATCGGCCTCCGCGCAAACGGCCAGCACCAGGGCTCGCGCCCAGGCGGGAGCCTCAGGCATCGGCCTTCGGCCTTGGTTTGGGCTTCGCAGCCGCCTTCGGCTTGGCAGCCGCCTTCGGCCTGGGCGCCGGCTCGGCCTTCGGAGCCGATGCCTCTTCGGCCGGCTTCTCGCGGCCCTCGCGCAGCAGTCGGCCAACCTCCAGGATCCAGGCGTCCAGGGCGGGATCGGCGTAGGACTCGTCGTCGTAGGTGAAGCCCGGCATCGCATCGGCGTGCTCGGCGACGTAGGCAGCGGGCGTCACCGAGCCGTACGGGAAGCCGCGCTTGGCCAGTGCCTCGCGGCCGGGATTGGCCCGCGGGCGGAAGGGATCGGCATCGCGGCGCGCGTCGTGGCGCTGCTGCCAGCGGCGAGTCAGTCGGTCGAGGTCGCGACGGGGCATGTCGGGCGCAGCCTAGCGCGCCGGTTCAGCCCGCGGTGACTTCCGGCCGCGGAGCGGCGGACGCGGTGCCGGGCGTGATCGGCCCTTCGTAGAGGCCAACACGCGCCACGGCGCGCTGCACCCAGCGCGGGGCCCACCAGTTGACCCAGCCCATGATCCGCATGAAGGCCGGTACCAGGATGCCGCGTACCAGGGTGGCGTCGATCAGCACGGCCACGGCCTGGGTGAAGCCCAGCGCCTTGATGAAGGTGATGCTCGACAGGGCGAACGCGGCGAACACCGCGACCATGATCAGCGCCGCGCCGGTGATGATCCCGCCGGTCAGGCCGATACCCTCCGCCACTGCCCGCGTGTTGTCCCCGTGGGCGAGATACCGCTCCCGGATGCGCGACAGCAGCAGCACCTCGTAGTCCATGGAGAGGCCGAACAGGATCGCGAACATGATCACCGGCAGCCAGGCGCCCAGCGCCCCGGAGGCGTCGAAGCCGAGCACCCGGTCGAAGTGGCCCTGCTGAAAGATGAAGACCAGCGCGCCGAACGAGGCGCTGATGCTGATCAGGCTCATGACCACCGCCTTGAGCGGCAGGAACACCGAACCGAAGGTCAGGAACAGGACCAGGCCGGTGATGGCGACCACGATCAGCACCGCGATGGGCACCGACGAGCGGAAGCTGGCCATGAAGTCCGCGGAGCGACTGGGGAGCCCGCCGGTCACGACCTCGGCGCCGGTTGGCGGCGCGACGTTGCGCACCTCCCCCACCAGGGCGCGGCCCGCGTCGGAGTCCGGCTGGACGTCGGTGAAGACGCGGACGCGGGCGGTGTCACCCGCCACCCAGGTCTTGATGCTTTCCCTGAGGGCGGCCGGGGCCTGCGGCGGCCACTGGGCCGGCGGCAGGCTGAGCAGCTGTGCGTACTGCGTCGGGTCCATGCCCGGCGGCGGCTTCAGCACCGACTCCACGTCCTTGACGTGCGGCAGCGCGCTCACCGCGTCCACGTACTGCTGCAGGGCCGCCTGGCGGTCCGGCGAGACGCCCTCTCGCAGGTTCGTGCCCGACGGCCAGGTGACGACGGCGGTGATCGGGTCGCTCTCGCCACCGGGGAAGTCGCTCACGATCTTCTCGAAGCCGATGCGCGCGGGCGTCGGCGGCAGGTCGGCCAGGTTCTGGCCGGTCGACAGCTGGATGTTCAGGAACGGCGCGCCGGCGATCAGCAGCAGGATGAGCACGGGCAGTGCGACGAGGAACGGGCGGCGCATCACCCGCGCCGCGATCCACGCCCACACCCCGTGGCCCTGTCGCTGCTCGGCCGCCGCTGGATCGTCCTCGATCAGGCGCAGCGCACGCGGCAGCGGAATGCGCAGCCGGTTGACCCGCGGGCCGAGCATTGCCAGCAGCGAGGGCAGGACCGTCAGGCCGAAGAAGAGCGTCGAGGCCACGGTTACCACGCCCGCGATCCCCATGCTGCGCAGCGCGGCAGCGTCGAAAACGGTCAACGAGGAGAGGCCGATGGCGACCGCAATGCCGCTCACCGTGACCGCCTTCCCGACGCTGCCCATCATCCGTTCCAGCGCGATCTCGACGCTGTGGTGACGCAGCTCCTCGCGGAAGCGGCTCACCATGAACAGCGAGTAGTCGATCGACAGCGCCAGCCCGATCATCGTCGCCAGGTTGTTGACGAAGATGCTCATCTCGAGCACGCCCGCCAGCAGGCCCACCGTGGCGAACACGGTGGGCAGCGTCAGCCCGGCAATCACGAGCGGCAGGCCCGCGGCGACCAGGGTGCCGAACACCGCCAGCAGGATGATCAGCGCGATCGGCAGCGAGACCATCTCGGCGGTCACGAGGTCCGTCTCGATCTTGGCGTTGAACTCGTGGTAGAGCTGCGCCACGCCGGTGACCGCCACCGTCACGCCCGCGGGACGCTGGATCTCGTCGGCCAGGCGGGCCGAATCGTCTACGGCCGATTCCACCGACTTGTCCAGGTAGACCACGGCCAGCGTGGAAGCACCGTCGGTGGACAGCAGCTCGGCGCTGGGCGCGTCCGCATACGTGACCACCTTCGTGACGCTGTCGTCGGCGGCGACATCGGCCAGGCTGTCATGCACGGTCTGCTGGAACGCGGCTGACGCCGCGTCGCCCTTGGGATCGGTGTAGACCACCAGCATCGTGGTCTGGTCCTGCCCGAACCGCGAGGTCAGGATGTCCGCTGCCTGCTGCTCCTGCGAGCCGGGGATGACCCAGCCGCCCTGGATCAGCTTGCCGCCAGACGCGGCCGCCCAGCCATTGAGGCCAATGACGATCGCCAGGCCGATGAGCGGCAGCCATCTGCGGAATCGATAGTCGAAGCGGCCGAGGGCCGCGAACATGCCGGTGGGATGCGGCTCCAGGACGTGGCCGCCGGGCGTTGTGGTGGGGGGCATGCTGGACATTCCTGCTCAGGTGCTCGGGACGTGGTGGCGTCGCAAGCCTACCGCGCCGTCGCCTTCCGCGCCTGACTATGATCCGGCGGTGATGGTCATCCGCCGATGACAGTGGCTGCCCGCTCCGCCCACCCGCTCAACCCGGTGGCCTGGTGGCAGGGCATGGGGCGGCTGACGCGTTCAGGCAGCCCGGTCGAGGGCCTGTCCTGGGCCCTCTACGACTTCGCCAATACCATCTTCAGCTTCGCGATCGTCAGCTTCGCCATGGGCCCGTGGACCACGGCCGCACTGGGCGAGACGAACGGGACGCTGGCCTTCACTGCCGCCGCCAGCATCTCCGTGGCCCTGAACGCGGCGGTCTCGCCAGTGCTCGGAGCGATGTCGGATCGCACCGGTGGGCGGAAGCGGTACCTGTTCGTGTTCACCGCCCTGTGTATCTTGCCAACGACCGTCATCGGCTTCGTGGACATCCGGCTGGGGTTGCTCGCCTTCGCCATCGCCAACTTCGGCTACCAGGCCGCGCTGATCTATTACGACGCGCTGCTGCCGGACGTGGCGCGGCCAGAGACGAGGGGCCGGCTCAGCGGGGTGGGCGTGGCGCTGGGCTACGTGGGCAGCATCGTGTCGGCGCTGCTGCTGGGCCTGACCACCGACGCGAATGGCGACATCACCGCCACCAGCTTCCTGCTCATCGGCTCGCTGTTCGCGGTCTTCGCCATCCCGATCTTCGTGATCGTGCGCGAGCGTCAGGCGATGCTGGGCAGCTTCACCATGGGCGAGGCGCTGCGCTCGTGGTCGCAGCTGCGCGTGACCTTGGACCACGCCGGGCAGCGGCCCGGACTGCTGCGCTTCATCGTCGGCCGCTTCTTCTACACCGACCCCATCAACACGGCCATCGCGGTGATGAGCCTGTTCGCCATCAATGCGGTCGGCTTCACGCAGGGCGAGGCGCGTGGCGTGCTGGTGGGGCTGATCGTGGTGGCGGTCATCGCGTCGTTCTTCTGGGGCATCCTCTGCGACCGCATCGGCCCCAAGCGCACGCTCATGCTCGTCCTGGCCAGCTGGACGGTGGGGCTGCTGCTCATCGGCCTCTGGCTGGCCCGCATCCCGTTCCTGATCGCCGGTGCCATCCTGGGTTCCGGCCTGGGTGGCGTGGCCGTCACCGATCGCCTGCTGCTCCTGCGGCTGACCCATCCCGAGGAGGTCGGCGAGATGCTGGGCCTGTACGGCATGGCCGGCAAGCTGTCCGCGGTGGTGGGTCCGCTGATGTACGGCGGGATCGTGTTCGTGCTGGACCCGGAGAAGAACGGTCCGATCGCCTACCAGGTGGCGATCCTGTCGCTGCTGGTGCTGATGGTCATCGGCTACTTCATCGTGCGGCCGGTGCCGGAGGGCACGGCCCCGCCGCCGGAGGAGCTGCCGCTGGCTGAGCCGGTCGAGCCGGCCATCGTGCCGCCAGGCGAGACGCCGCTGTGACGCTGGTGGTGGCGCATCGCGGCGCAGCGGCGCAGGCGCCGGAGAACACCATGGAGGCCTACCGGCTGGCCTACGAAGCCGGAGCCGATGCCATCGAGCTGGACGTCCATCTCAGCCAGGATGGCCAGATGCCGCTCATCCACGACGACACCATCGACCGCACGACCGATGGCACCGGCAGCGTGGCCGGCTTCAGCATGGCGGCGCTGCGCCGCTTCGACGCCGGTGCCAGGTTCACCGCACCCGATGGCTCCACTCCGTTCGCCGGCAAGGGCTACCGGATCCCGACCCTGCCCGAGGTGCTCGAGTGGCTGCCCGCGGACATCGGCCTGGTGGTCGAGATCAAGGCCCGGGCGGCCGTGCCACGGGTCATCGAAGCTTTGCAGGAGCATCCCGTGCGCGCGGAGAAGCGGGTGAGCCTCATCTCGTTCGAAGAAGCCGCCATCAATGATGCGCACGACCTTGACCCGGAGCTGCCGACGGGCTACCTGCTGGTGCCGTCGCAGCCGCTCGAGCCCGCGCTGCGCTGGGCCGTCGAGCACGGGCACGCGGCTGTCCATCCCTGGGACGGCGACCTGGGTCTGGACCCCGCCCCGGCGCTCTCCCAGGCCATGGCCTACGGCCGGCAGCTGGGGTGCTACGTGGTGAACGATCCAGAGCGGATGAAGCACCTGGCCGTCTACGGCCTGTGGGGATTCGTCACCGACGTGCCCGATGTCGCCCGCGAGGCGCTGGGCCCGCGAACGACACCGAGCTGACGTTCAGGCGCCGATGCCGGCCTCCTGGCCGAGCACGGTCCGCGCCGCGTCCGCGTTGTCGACACCGAACGCAACGGTGATCTTGTTGCCCTCCATGCCCATGGGCATGATGGCCTCGATGTTCACGCCGGCGTCGGCCAGCTTGCGAGCGGTCTCCGCCAGCGAGCCCGGTCGGTGCTCCAGCGCCGCGGATGCCAAGGGCACTTCGCGGAACCGCGCCCCGGCGCCCTGCAGGGCCGATCGCGTGGCATCCTCGTCGTTGGTCACGATGGCGATGGTGCCGGTGGTGGTCCCCGTGGCCCCCGCCACGCCGTTGATGTTGATGCCCTTCTCGGCGATCGCCGCCGTCACGTCGGCCAGCGAGCCGGGGCGGTTGTCGAGGTCGATGATGAATGCGTTCATGGGCCACCTCCGTGCGCGCGCCGGCCGCGGAACGACGAAAGGCTGACGCTCCGGCCGGAGCGGTGAACTTCAATGGTACGGCCGCTGTCACGCATCGCTACCCTGCCGCCATGACCTACTCCATCGTCGCGCGCGACCCGCGAACCGGCCGCTTCGGCGTCGCCGTGCAATCCCACTACCTGGGCGTCGGCCCGGTGGTGCCGTGGCTGGAGGCCGGCGTCGGCGCCATCGCGACCCAGGCATCGGTCAACGTGGCCTTCGGCCCGACCGGGCTTGAGCTGCTGCGCGCCGGGTCCTCGGCCGAGCAGGTCGTCGCCGCCCTGCTGGCCGGCGACGAGAGCCCGCAGGTCCGCCAACTGGGCGTGGTCGATGCCCAGGGCCGCGCCGCCGCCCAT
>DASSEC010000217.1:0-5968 GCA_035696685.1 Candidatus Limnocylindria bacterium
CTCGCCGAGCCGCTGCGCTTCCACCAGAACGCGGCCGGGGCCGTGCCGTCGCCATTCGACTGCTGGCTCGTGCTGCGCGGCATCAGGACGTTGGCGGTGCGCATGGATCGCGCCTGCGAGAACGCCCGTGCCATCGCCTACTGGCTCGATGGGCGACCCGAAGTCCGTCGCGTCTACTACCCCGGGCTCCACGGCCATCCGCAGCGCGACCTGTGCGCCGCCCAGATGCGCCTGCCGGGGGCTATGGTCAGCTTCGAGCTGGACGCCCACGATGACGCCACCCATCGCTTCGTCGCCTGCACCCGGCTCTTCACGCTGGCCGAGTCGCTGGGCGCGGTGGAGTCGCTCATCGAGCTGCCGCATGCCATGACTCACGCCTCGGTCGCCGAATCGCCGCTCGCGGTACCGTCCGGTCTCGTGCGGCTCTCGGTCGGCATCGAGTCGGCCGACGACCTCATCGCCGACCTGGAAGCCGCCTTCGCCGGGGCTGGCATCTCGCGGTCGTGACGGCCACGCGGCCGCCGGAGCTGCCGCCGGATGGTCCCACCGAGCTGGTCGAAGGCTCGGACGGCGAGCTGGTGGAGCGGCTGTCCACCGGCACCGCCACGCTGCTGCTGGTCTGGCTGGTCGGGACCGGGGCGGCCACCGCCCTGCTCGCGGCCTGGCTGTTCGCGGCAGTCGTGCTACGACAGCGTCTGGGGGTCGGCGAGCTCTTCAGCTCGCTGGGCCTCTACATCGCCGTGTTCGGCGCAGCCGGGCCCACGCTGCTGTGGCTGACCGGCCGTGCGCAGGGCCACTCGCTGGCGTGGTTCGGGCTGACAGCGGCGAAGATCGGCATCGCCATGATCGGCAGCATCATCCTGGTCCTCGGGCTTGGAGCGCTGATGGTGGGCGCGCTCATCGGCCCGGGCTTCATTCCCATTGCGGCCATCCTGGCCGGCGTCACGCTGATCCTGTCGATGATCTGGGCGCTGGTGACCTGGGCGGCCGACCGCTACATCGCGCGAGCCCGGGTGGAGGGAACGGAGACCTAGACCTCGTAGGTCTTCAGCGGCTCGGCGATCTCCAGGGGGCCTTCGTACTCGGCGGCAGCCTCCTCCATGGCCCACTTCCCCCCATCGGGCAGGGGCACGTGCGTGAGCAGCAGGCGCTGCGCGCCGGACTCGCGCGCGACGCGTCCCGCCTCCGACGGCAGGAGGTGCCCGCGCGACTGCGGTTCCGGGTCGTCCTCGGCCAGGGAGCGCAGGCCCGCCTCGCACAGGAATAGGTCCGACTCGTCGGCGATGCGGGGCAGGGCCGGGCAGGGACCGGCATCGGCGGAGTAGGCCAGGATCTTCTCAGTGTCCTCACCGGTCCCCCGCGAGCTGATGCGGAAGCCCCAGGTGCGCACGAAGTGCTGGGTCTCGTCCGGCTCCAGGCGGAGGTTGCCGACCTCGATGGGCCGCTTCCCGTCGTGCTCCACGAAGATGAAGCTCTTGTCGAAGAAGTTCATGTACCCGGCGCCGAGCGCCATCTCGGCGAGCTGTGCCGTCGCTCCCGGCGGCACGATCACCAGCAGCCGCTTCTTGGCCACGTCGATCCACGGATAGCAGTAGCGCAGCGTGACCAGGTCCAGGCAGTGGTCGGTGTGCATGTGGCTGATGACGACGGCGTCGAGCTCGTCGGGCGTGTTGCGTCGCAGCAGCTGGGCGACGACGCCCGGGCCGATGTCCAGCATGATGCGCGAACCGCCCCCCTCGACGAGGTAGCCGGCGCAGGCTTCACCGGGATTTGGCCGCGCCGGACTGCGGCCGAGGATGGTCAGCTCCATGTTTGGCCGATGTTAGGGCGCCGGGCGGCGAGTGATCCTGTCAGATATGCGACTGCTGGCCCGGTGGGCGGCCGGGCCCTCACCGCTCGTCGATGGGGATATAGGCCCGCTCGGGCGGACCGGTGTACACCTGGCGCGGCCGGCCGATCTTCGTCTCCGGGTCTCGGATCATCTCCTGCCACTGGGCGATCCAACCGGGCAGCCGGCCGATCGCGAAGCAGTTGGTGAACATGTTCTTCGGGAACCCGATGGCGTGGTAGATGAGCCCGGAATAGAAGTCGACGTTGGCGTAGAGCTTGCGCTGGACGAAGTACTCGTCATGGACGGCCACCTCCTCCAGCTGCTTCGCCACCTCGAACAGCTTGTCGTCCGCGCCCATGGCATCCAGCACCCGCTCGGCCGCGCGCTTGATGATGGTCGCCCGCGGGTCGAAGTTCTTGTAGACCCGGTGGCCGAAGCCGGCGAGCCGGAACGGGTCGTTCGGATCCTTGGCGCGATCGACCCACTTCTGGACATCGCCGCCATCCGCGACGATGTGCTCCAGGGTGCGGATGACTGCCTCGTTGGCGCCGCCGTGCAGCGGTCCCCACAGTGCGGAGATGCCGGCGCTGATCGACGCGTACAGGTTGACGTGGGTGCTCCCCACCATCCGCACCGTCGCCGCTGACGCGTTCTGCTCGTGGTCGGCATGAAGGATGAGCAGCAGGTCCAGCGCCTTGGCGACCTCCGGGTTGACCTCGTAGGGCTCGGAGGGCACCGCGAACATCATGTGCAGCAGGTTGGCTGCGTAGCCCAGGTCGTTGCGCGGATAGACGTAGGGTTGGCCAATGGCCTTCTTGAACGACCAGGCCGCGAGCGTGGGCAGCTTGGCGATGAGTCGCAGGATGGTGAGCTCCACCGCCGCCGGATCGGCGATCTCGTGGCTGTCGGGGTAGAACGTGCTCATGCCCACCGTCCCGGAGGCCAGCACCGCCATGGGATGTGCCTCGTGCGGGAACGAGTCGAAGAAGTGGCGCATCTCCTCGCGGATGAGGGTGTGGTGCGTGATCTCCGCGGTGAAGGCGTCGAGCTGCGCGCGGCTCGGCAAGTCGCCGTTGATGAGCAGGTAGGCGACCTCCAGGAAGTTGCTGTGCTCGGCCAGCTGCTCGATGGGATAGCCCCGGTAGCGAAGGACCCCGTGCTCGCCGTCGACGTAGGTGATCGCCGACCGGGTGGAGCCGGTGTTGCCGTAGCCGGGGTCCAGGGTGATGAGCCCCGTCTCCGATCGAAGCTTCGAAATGTCGGCGCCCAGCTCCCCTTCGGTGCCGCGGATGACGGGCAGCTCCACGGAGTGATCGCCGTAGGTCAGTGAGGCCACGTCGGTGCGCGGTGGTGCCTGGTTGGTCATGACAGAAGGTCCTTTACAGCCTCACGTTCCTCGATGAGCTCGTCCCGCGTGGCGTCGACCTTGGACTGCGCCCATGGCCCGTGCTCGATGCCCTGCACGATCTCCACCACGCCCGGCGCCGATGCCCGCAACGGGTATCCAAATACCAGCCCCGCCGGCACGCTATAGCCCGATGCGTCCCCTGGCGCGCGGACGGCCGCGCTGAAGATCTCGCCGGTCGGCTGGGTGATGTTGCGCACCGTGTCGATCACCGCGTTGGCGGCAGAGGCCGCGCTCGACTGGCCACGCGCCGCGATGATCGCGGCTCCGCGTTGCTGGATGGTCTCCAGGAACTCGCCGTGCAGCCACGCTTCGTCGCCGA
This sequence comes from Candidatus Limnocylindria bacterium, assembly GCA_035696685.1. Taxonomy (GTDB): domain Bacteria; phylum Chloroflexota; class Limnocylindria; order QHBO01; family QHBO01; genus DASSCW01. Next base: position 3,559 of record DASSEC010000217.1, read on the forward strand.
TGACCTCAGCCGCCGGTCGCCCGCCGATGCTGGCGTGATCGACGTCGGGAAACTGCGTGCTCGAGTGATTGCCCCATACCGCCAGGTCGCGGACCTCCTCGATCGGCACGTTCGCTTTGCGCGCCAGCTGGTACCGGCCGCGGTTCTCGTCGAGCATGGTCATGGCAAACCAGCGATCGCCGGGGACGTCGGGCGCGCTGGACGCGGCGATCAGGCAGTTCGTGTTACAGGGGTTGCCGACCACCAGGACCCGCACGTCGTCAGCCGCGTTGGCGCCGATGGCGCGACCCTGTCCGGTGAAGATGCCGCCGTTCACGGTGAGCAGATCCTTGCGCTCCATGCCCGCCTTGCGCGGCACGGCACCCACCAGCAGTGCCCAGTTCACGCCGGCAAACGCCTCGTTGGCGTCCGAGGTGCGGACCACCCGGTTGAGGAGCGGGAAGGCGCAGTCGTCGAGCTCCATGGTCACGCCTTCGAGCGCGGGCAGCGCCGCCTCGAGCTCGAGGAGCTGCAGGTCGACCTTCGTATCCGGGCCGAACATCTGCCCCGACGCGATGCGGAAGAGGAGCGCGTAGCCGATCTGGCCGGCCGCACCGGTGACCGCGACCCTCACGTGTGAATCGGGCATCGGTTCCGAGTGTAACGCAGCCGGCGGTGAGGGCAGACATCGGACTCGGGGAGATAATCGTCCCATGGCGTCCGTGGCCGAGCAGGAGTTCAGGGCCCAGGTCGACGGCGGCGAGATCACCGGGTGGCGCAGTGGCGCGACCGGTCCGCCAGCCCTGCTGCTCCACGGCGGGCCGGGCATGTCCGACTACCTCTCACCGCTGGTCGCCGAGCTGGACGGCGTCGTCACGATGGCGCGTTACCAGCAGCGCGGCCTGCAGCCGTCGACCGCGGCCGGCGCCCGCGACGTCGAGACGCACGTAGCGGATGTGATAGCGGTGATCGACGCACTGGGCTGGGAGCGCGCCTGGCTGATTGGGCATTCGTGGGGCGGCCACCTGGCCATGCACGTGGCGGCCGCCCACCCCGATCGGTTGCTGGGGCTGATCGTGCTTGACGGCCTGGGCGCGGTGGGTGACGGGGGGATGGCCGCGCTCGGCCCCAACCTGACGGCCTCCCTCTCGGAAGCTGACCTGGCACGCGAGGAGGAGCTGGATGAGCGCGACAACCGTGGAGAGGCGACCGAGGCAGACAGGCTGGAGCAGATGAGCCTGGTGTGGCCCTACTACTTCGGCGATCCCTCGACGGCTCCCCCCATGCCCGCGTTCCACTTCGACTCGACCGCCATCAGGACCTGGGAGTCCATCGTGTCGCACTTCGAGCGCAAGACCCTCGAGCGGGCACTTCCCGCCATCGAGCTGCCGGTGCTCGTCACGCACGGCGACCGCAGTCCGGTGCCCTCCATCGAGGCGGAGCGCACCGCGGGGCTGATGCGCCACGCTCGGCTGGTCATCCACCATGGGCGAGGGCATTTCCCATGGTTAGAGGAGCCAGGCTGGGTGCGCGGCGTGATCTCGGAGTTCATCGGCGGGCGTGATTCAAGTCCCAAGTGACGGGGCCCGGGGGCTGGTACGACGCCGCTGGGCGTGGTAAGACTGACGGTCCCGCAGGGGAGATACGCGTGCAAAGCAGCCATCGAATGGGGCCGATGAGCTCCATCGGCCCGAGCGGACGCCCCGTCTACGGCGGCTCACCCTTCCCGCCGATCGCCGAATACGGGTTCCTGTCCGACTGCGAGACGGCGGCGCTGGTGGCGCCGTCGGGCAACGTCGAGTGGCTGTGCGTGCCGCGCATCGACTCGCCCAGCGTGTTCGGTGCCATGCTGGATCGCGACGCAGGCGGGTTCCGACTTGGCCCGTCCGACGTCCAGGTGCCGGCGTCGCGCCGGTACCTGCCCGGCACCAACGTGCTGGAGACCAGTTGGGGAACGTCCACCGGGTGGATCATCGTCCGCGACGTGCTCCTCATCGGCCCGTGGCATGCCGAGGGCGAGCGCTCGCGCTCCCAGCGCCGCGCGCCAACCGACTACGACGCCGAGCACATCCTGCTGCGCACCGTGCGGTGCGTGAACGGCGAGGTGCAGCTGAGCATGGACTGCGAGCCGCGGTTCGACTACGGGGCGACCTTCGGATCGTGGTCCTATACCGAGTCCGGCTACCACCAGGGCGTCTGCAACTGCCCCTCCGATGGCCAGCAGCTGACGCTGACCAGCGACCTGAACATCGGCTTCGAGGGACCGCGCGCCATCGCGCGCACCATGCTCAAGGAGGGCCAGAGCCGATTCGTGGCGCTGTCGTGGGGGCTGCCCGCGCCGCCCCGCACCCATGACGAGGCCTACAAGCGGCTGGTGTGGACGGCGCATCACTGGCAGCACTGGCTGGCCCGTGGGCACTTCCCGGACCAT
>DASSEC010000218.1:0-16633 GCA_035696685.1 Candidatus Limnocylindria bacterium
CGATCCCTTCCTCGCCGAGCGCCTGGAGCTCAGTTGGTGTCTTGTAGTACACGAGCGCGCTGCCGATTCCACTGAACGCCAGCCAGGCGATGGCCGCAGCCACGATCGCAACCGCCACCAGGACGCCCCACCGCCGGCGGCGCGGCTCGGATGCCTCGGGCGTCATGCCTCGCGATCGGGGGCGAGAGGCCCGGGAGGCTCGGCGTCGCGGCGAACCTGGAGCGAAGCGCGTCGGGCGGCCGCCAGGCGGCGCAGCAGCAGTGCGGCGTACAGCGTCACCCCGCCCAGGATGACCCCGTAGCCGGCGATGATGAAGCCCAGGTCGTGCATCAGGCGCGCTCCGGTGCGCCGTCTGCAGGCGGCGGCGCGCTCGCCCGTCCGGCACGCCGGGCGGCGCTCAGGCGGCCGAGGCGTCCATGCTCCTCGATCTGCCACTCGATGCGCGCCAGTTGGTAGCGCCGGATCATCAGCCAGGTCCAGGCGATGGTGAAGGCCACCACCATGCTGACCAGCGCCAGCACGAAGAGTCCCGGCGCCGTCGGATGAAGCAGCTTGTCGGGTGAGCCGAAGGTCGGGCCCTGGTGCAGCCCCCGCCACCACTCGACGCTGAAGTGGACGATGGGGATGTCGACGGCGGCCACGATGCCTACCACCGCCGCCCGCGCCGCCCGTCGGTGGGGATCATCGGTCAGGCGCCGGAAGAGCAGGTAGCCCAGGTACAGCGCCAGCAGCAGGGCAGTGGTCGTCAGGCGGGGATCCTCCCACTGCCAGAAGACGCCCCACACCGGACGGCCCCACATCATCCCGCCCCAGATCGCGAAGGCCGTGAACATGACGCCTACCTCTGCGCCGGCCACGGCAATCCCATCCAGTCGCAGGTCGCGCTTCCACAGGTACCCGATCCCTGCCAGGGCGGTGACCCCGAAGCTCAGGTAGGCAAGCCAGGCGGACGGGACGTGGACGTACATGATCCGCTGCGCGTCTCCCTGGACCGCGTCCGGCGGCACCACGAACAGGGCGTTGGCGGAGGCAGCCGCGACCGCGATCAGCGCCACGATGCCCAGCGCGCGTGTTCCCATCACTCCTCCAGCAGGTGCCCGTACGTCGCGGCGCCGGCGGCGATCATGACCGCGTCGAAGACGACCAGCAGCTGTAGCCAGGCGGCCAGGTCGCCGAGCGGGTTGCCGCCCAGTGCCGCCGTGGTGGCCTTGACGGCGGCAAGCAGCAGCGGGGCGACCACGGGCAGCATCAGGAGCGGCAGCATCACTTCGCGCGCCTGCATCCGCACGGTCACGCCGGCATAGAAGGTGCCGACTGCCGCCAGCCCGATGGCGCCCAGCAGCAGCGTGGCCGCCAGCGCCGGCCAGGCTGCGACGACCGGGATCGCGTACAGGACGGCGACCACCGGCAGCAGCACGCCACCAAGCACGATGACCGCGGCCAGGCCGGCCAGCAGCTTCCCGAGGTAGATGGCATGGCGCTCGATGGGGTAGCGCGCCAGCTCCTCCAGGGCCCCGTCCTCCGTCTCGAGCTGGTGCAGCCGAGCGACGATCAGGAGCGATCCGAAGACGATGGCCAGCCACAGCAGTCCGGGCGCGGCGTCCGCCAGCCGGCGCGGATCGGGGCCCAGCGCGAAGCCGAACAGCAGCAGCACCAGCGTGGCGAAGAAAAGGGTGGAGCCGGCGATCTGTCGACCGCGCAGCTCCGAGAGCGCGTCCTTGCGCGCGATCTGCAGCGCCACGGCCGCATCGGCCCGGAGCGCGCTCACGCGCCCACCACCGAAGGCCAGCCGAGCGGGCTCGGCTTCAGTGCGGTGACGCCCTGGCCGCCTGCCTCAAGCAGCAGCCCGCCGTCGAGGCGCGCGAAGCCGTCAGCCAGCCGCGTGACGCGCTCGGCCTGGTGCGAGGCAACCAGCACGGTGACGCCGGAGGCCTTCCAGCCGCTGATCAGCTCGTCGACGAGCGCCATGCCGTCGGCATCCAGCGTCGCATGCGGCTCGTCCAGCAGGATGAGGGACGGTGACCCGAGCAGCAGCCGCCCGAGCGCCAGTCGGTGGCGCATGCCTGCCGAGAAGCCATGCACGCGGCGCGCGGCATCGGCTGCCAGGTCCACCGCGGCCAGGGCTCTGTCGACGGCCGCTCGTGCATCCGGCAGGCCGCGCATGGCTGCGGCGAAGCGCAGGTTCTCGGCCGCGGTCAGGTCGTCGTAGAGCCCGGTGGCGTGGGACAGGTACGCCACGTGGCGGCGAACCAGGTCCGGGCGCAGGGTGACGTCGACGCCGTGAACCAGGGCGCTGCCGAACGAGGGGCGCAGCGACGTGGCCAGGATGCGCAGCAGGGTGGTCTTGCCGGCGCCGTTGGGACCGAGCAGCGCAACCGTGGCGCCCGCATCGACCTGGAGCGATATCCCCGCAAGCGCTGCGCTCCGCCCGAACAGTCGCGCCAGCTCGTTGGTGGCGACCGCCGGTGGCGGAGTCTGCTCGCGTGTCCTGGGAGCGGCGTAGATGGTGGTCTGCGGCATGCTCGACGCACGGGGCTGACGGTCGTGGGTGGCCAGAGTGTGAGACCTGCCCGCGGATGGCGTCAAATCCGCGACGGAGCACAATGACGTAACAAGCGGTGGGGTCGTATCCGGTGCCGTATCAGGACTGGGCGTTCATCGTGCAGCCTGGACGGGGCGGCCGGTGGCGCCCCTTCCATATCTACGAAAGGGCATATCCATGATCCACCCCCAGGCGGCTCGTTGGAGGCTCGGCGTCGCCGCCGGCCTGGGGTCGCTCGTCCTCGTGGCGGCGGCCTGCGCCTCTGGCTCCAGCACCCAGTCCGCCAGCGCATCGGCCAGTGCCAGCAGCATCGCCAGTACTGGCGCCAGCTCCAGCGCGTCGGCGAGCGCGGCCACCGGTCAGAAGATCGTGATCTCGACCACGACCAATTTCGGCGGCGTCAAGGAGATCACCATCAAGGCCGGCGAGCCGCTGACGGTCTCGAACGCATCCCCGGTCCCGCACACCTTCACCGAAGGTGAGAACGGCCAGGCGGCCAGCAACCCGGTCGTCAACGAGACCATCCAGCCCGGCGACGACGTCCAGGTGACATTCCCGGATGCGGGCGACTTCCACGTGACCTGCCTCTTCCACCAGGTCATGAACCTGGAGGTTCACGTCCAGTAGCGTCCGCTGCCTTCCAGCTCGCCGAGCGGCGTGGCCCCCATTCGGGACCACGCCGCTTCGTTTTGACGAATGCCCGGCGCCGTTTGCGCCCCCCTAGGGCCGGTGCTATCGTCCGCCGCCTGATGGACGCCGGGCTCCATTCCGCAGCCGCCTCCCACCATCGTTCGCGTGCCGAACGCCGGGCGGCCGCGCAGCGGGCCGAATGCGCCGCCACCGCCGCGCTGACGATCCTGGGCCAGAAGTGGGTGCTGCGCATCGTGCGCGAGCTCGGGTCCCGAACCCAGCGCTTCTGCGAGCTGCAGGACGCGCTCGGCGGGGCCAACTCGGCGACGCTCTCCCAGCGCCTGAAGCTTCTGGAGGACGAGGGCCTGATCGACCGTCGAGCGGTGTCCGAGACGCCGCCCTGGGTGGAGTACTCGCTGACCAGCAAGGGGAGCGACCTGCGCCGAGCGATCGCCGGCATCGACCGCTGGGCCGATCGCTGGGCGTCCCAGCAGTGAGCCACCCCGTCGCTGAGGAGCGCCCGGTCGAGCACGGTGACGCCCTGAACCTGATCCGGACCATCATCGCCGAGGCGCCCGGCCCCGAAGCCGCCGCCCAGCGCGTGGTGGAGGCGCTGCACGACCGCTTCGCGCACTACGACTGGATCGGCATCTACGGGGTGGACCAGCCAGCCCGAGAGCTGGTCCTGGGACCCTGGATCGGTCCGGAGGCCACCGAGCACACCCGCATCCCGATTGGCATGGGCATCTGCGGCGCGGCGGCCGAATCGGGCCAGACCGAGATCGTGCAGGACGTGGATGCCGATCCTCGCTACCTGGCGTGCTTCAGCACCACCCGTTCCGAGATCGTGGTGCCGATCTTCGCCGATGGGCAGGTGATCGGCGAGATCGACATCGACGGATCCGACATCGGCGCCTACGACGAGACCGATGCGCGCTTCCTCGAAGAGGTGGCCGCATTGCTCGCTCCGCTGCACCATCGCCTCGACCCGGTGAGCGGTTGACCGTAACCGAGCCCGTAGTCGAACAAAATGGCCGAACCTGACGACCGTCCCGCCGCCGAGCCCGGCCGCTTCGAGGAGATCTACGACGAGCAGGTCGTGTCGATCTATCGCTTCGTGTATGCACGGGTGGGAAACAGGCCGGATGCGGAGGACCTGACGGCCCAGGTCTTCATGCGCGCCGTGGAGCAGCTCGACACCACGCGTGACAGGGGCCAGATCGTCAGCTGGCTGTATCGGGTCAGCCAGAACGCGATCAGCGACTACTGGCGGGCGTTCTACCGTCTGCCGGTCATCGGGGCCGATCAGGTGGCTCCCGGGTGGGAGCCCGCGCAGCCCGGCGAGGTGCGGGAGCGTCCCGCGGAGGGCGTGGCAGCCACGCAGCGCGTGCGCAAGGTGCTGGAGCAGCTGCCGGCCCGTTACGCGCAGGTCCTCGAGCTGCGCTTCCTGCAGCGGCTCACTGTGGCCGAGACCGCCAAGCAGATGGGCATCAGCCACGGCAACGCCAAGATCCTGCAGTACCGAGCGCTGCGCAAGGCGGCGCTGCTGGGTGACTTCGATGGCTGAGCTCGACGACGCCGCTCTCGAGCCGCGGGCCGAGCGCTTCGAGCACTACCTCGACGCGCTGCTTGCGGGCGGCCGGCCCTCCCCCGACGACATCGAGGACACCGACGAGGCGGAGATGGCCCGCCTGGCCGCGGAGATGTCCGCGGCCGCGGACCCCGAGCATGGCGCTCCAGACCCGGCGTTCATCGAGCAGCTGCGCATGCGCATGCGGCAGGCGGACGAGGGGATCGCCGCCGTCCAGGAGCCGCTCCCCGTACGGCCGGGCATCAGCGGCCGCGCCGGCCGCGTTCGGGTCACGCGGCGCCAGCTGCTGGCCGCGGCGGTGACCGGTGCGGCAGGCATGGCCGCCGGTGCGGCGGCGATGACCGTCGTCCGACCGGTGCAGGCGACCGAGGGGCTGATCTGGGACGACGGCACCGGCCTTGTCCCGAGCGGCTTCGACTGGGTCAGCGTGGCACTGGTCAAGGACGTGCCCGAGGGCGGGGCCCTGCGCTTCAGCACGCCGGCATTCGGCGGATACGTCGTGAAGCTCAATGGCGAGATCTGGGCGCTCAGTTCGGTGTGCACCCACATGGGCTGCACGCTCCAGTTCCGCACGGACTGGAAGGACCTGCGCTGCCCGTGCCACGGCGCGAGCTTCAACCTCGAGGGACAGCTGGCCAACGGACGCACCGGCTGGCGTCGCAATGGTGGCTATCGCGGCGACCAGCGGCCGTATGCGATCGACCTGCCGGACCTCGTCCGTCCCGACGTCCAGGTCCGCGACGGTCACGTGCTGGTGAAGACGCCGCACTTCTGACCCCCGCCGTCCGGCGCCCCCGCGCCCCGACGCCGGTTAGGCGCCCCGCCAGACGGCTCGCCTAGCCGCCGTTGACTGCCTGCAGGACGTACGCGATCAGGTAGGGAGTCGCCAGCGCGACGAACACCGCGGCCAGGATGACCCCGGCGTACACCAGGTAGCGAAGGTCGGGTGGCGGCTGACGCACGGGCGGCGGCTCGGTTCGGCGGGCAAGCATGCGCGGACGCCGTGGCGGCTGGTGCTGGTACGGATGCGGGCGCAGCTCCTTCACGACCCGGCTCAGGCCGTCTGCCCGATGCCGTCGACGATGGCTCGCAGCCGCGTTCGGCGTTCCTCGACGTCCGCGGCATAGCGCCGGATGCCCTCGAAGACGTGATCCGGGCCGAGGTGCGCCTCGTCCATCACCTCCTCGACCGTGCCGCCCGTCCGCCAGCGGTTATCCCAGTCGCTGGACAGCGAGTACTCCGCCGCCAGCGGCCCATCGACCCAGTCACGCATCAGCTTGAAGGCGCGGTTGGTGATGGCCATCCCGTCCCAGCGGTCGCTCTCCGACCGAATCCGGTCGCGGTAGGCCTGCTCCTGCATAGCGAACAGCTGCGGGCTGATGGCCGCCACGATCCGCACGTTGATGCCCGCCTCGTCCAGGCGCGGCAGTGCCTTGACCACGTTGGCGGTGGTCACGGTGCCCTGCACGTAGACCGTGCCGGCCGACGGCGTATCGGAGCGGGCCGGGCGCAGCACGTAGGCGCCGCGCGCGGCATCCAGGTGAGAGTCCATGCCCAGCGCGGTGCGGTCGGGGATCTCCACCGACGGCCGGGTGAGATGGAGCGCCACCACGTGGGCGTCGCAGCGCAGTGCCGCGGCCAGCACCACCGGCACCTCGTTGTACTCCCAGGGGTGCAGGTCGATGACGTGGCCCTCCGGGAACAGCTGCGTCACGCCGGTCTCGAAGATGCCGAAGTGGGTGCGCGAGTCCTCGGCCGTCTCCGGCCCGGAGTGGCCCGCGATCCATATGACCTTGCCCACCTTCAGCTCGCAGTCCTGCGCCAGCTGGCTGAAGAGGCGCATCGGCCCGTACTTCAGGTACGAGAACGAGCCGTAGGTCGAGCAGGCGCCCCAGAACCCGTTGAAGGCCTGCATCGGATCAACCGCCAGGTTGACCGTGGCCAGCCCGGCCACCAGTCCAGCGTTGGTGAACTCGGTGATCTCCTGCGGCAGCAGCGAGCCGCGCGGGTTGGTGTCGCGGTTGTACCAGCCCCAGCCCGGCAGGTCGTCCCAGTCCTTGGCGAAGCCGGCGATGTTGGTCGACTCGGCCAGGTCGGCGCTGCAGGCGATCACCAGGGGCCGGTCGTACTCAGCGCGGGCGGTGGCGTTGACCCATGCACCCCAGGCCGCCAGCGCGGCCCGGTTGGGCGCCTTCTCTCCCGCCGCTTTCCACATCGCCTCCGGGTAGGCCGATACGTCCGTGAACCGGGGATCGCTGAAGATGTCGGCCCCGTGCCCTCCCAAATTGAAGCCATCCACCCGGTCGGGAACGGTGGCGGCCACTTCGACCAGGCGGTCCGTGACCGCATCCACCACCGCCGTATTGGCTCGCAGCACACCCATGGCGACGGCGAAGTTGTGGCGGGCCTGCGCGTCGCGCTCGCCCGCATCGGCCGGCGCCGGCTCGTCAACCCCCGCGTACTCGACGCCATGGCGGGCCATGAACTCCTTGCGGACCGCCCAGAACTCGGGCGAATTCATGGGGTGCGGCGTGCCGTGGCTCTTGTTGTCGTACTTGCCGTAGCCACGACCCTTGCGGGTCTTGAACCAGGCCATGGACGGAACCCGATCCGGATTGGGGCCGCGGGCCGCCTCCAGCACAGCGCGCGTGACTGGATCCCACTCGGACCCCTCCAGCGTCCCGGTGACCCGCCAGCCGTAGGCCGCGAACCACGATTCCGGCGTCCCGTGGACGACCGAGGAGATGGACGGGTCGTCGATGCCGTAGTCGTTCCAGTCGACCAGGAAGACGAGGTTCGACAGGCCCAGCCCCCAGGCCGAGTTGCGCGTCTCGTGGCTCGCGCCGGGCGTCAGGCCGCCTTCGCCTTCGACCACGAAGACCTTGACCTCCTCGGCGCCGGCCAGCTTCAGCGCCACCGCCTCCCCAGCCGACGGCGGCATGCCGTGGCCGGACGGTCCGGTGTTGAACTTCAGGAAGAGGGTCTTGCCCTCCATCTCGGCGTGGCCGGGCAGGCCGCCGCGCCGGCGCAGCTTGAGCAGGTCCTCCCAGGTCAACGCCCAGCGGCCGTCGTCGGGGAAGGCAAAGGCAGGATCCGGGTCGCGCTCGGCGCGGGCGCGCAGGGTCTCGTTGAGGACGGCCAGGGTGGTGTAGACCAGCGGGACGGTGTGGCCGGCGCTCAGCACGAAGCGGTCGGCGAACGGGCGCCACGGGCGGCGGATGTCCCAGCGCATCGCGCCTGACAGCAGGAGCGCCACGAACAGGTGCACCTTCGAGCGCGAGCCGCCCGGATGGCCCGATTGCCGGTAGTTCAGGGCCAGGTCGATCGACTCGTCGATGATCTCCTTGATCAGCTCCCAGTCGTCGAACGAGGCGGTGGCGCGCTCGTACAGATCGTCAACAAGATCAGGGCGAGTGGCCGTCATCAGACGGACGCCGGCGCCGACCCGGCCCCGACGAGCTCACCGGTCCGCTCGAGCTTCGACAGCGACTCGCCGATGCGCTCCAGCGCCCGGCCGATGTTCTCGCGGCTGTTCGCGTAGCTGAAGCGCAGGTAGCCCTCGCCGTGCCGGCCAAAGGCGGTGCCGGCCAGGCCGCATACCCCAGCGTCGTAGAGCAGGTGATCGGCAATCTCCGCGCTCGTGCGACCAAACGACGAGACATTCGGGAAGGCATAGAACGCACCGTGTGGCATGACGCAGCTGACGCCGGGGATCGCATTCAGGCCATCCACGATCAGGCCGCGCCGCGCGATGAACTCCTCGCGGAAGCGCATCGGCTCATCCTGCGGACCGGTCAGCGCGGCAACGGCGCCCGCCTGCGCGAACGCGTTCGTGCAGCTCACGCTGTTGATCACCAGGCGGCTGAACGACGGTTGCAGCCATTCCGGGACGATCCCGTATCCCAGACGCCAGCCGGTCATCGCGAAGGTCTTGCTGAACCCGTCGAGCGTGATGGTGCGCTCCGCCATACCGGGCAGGGTCGCGATGGAGAGCAGCTCGCCCTCGTACTGCAGGCGACCGTAGATCTCATCGGCCAGGACCACCAGGTCGTGCTCGACCGCGATGCGGGCGATCTCGCGGATGTCGTCCGCGGACAGCGTGGAGCCGGTGGGGTTGTGCGGCGAGTTGAAGACGATGAGCCTGGTCCGCGACGTGACCAGTGACTCGACCTCGGCCACGTCCATGCGGAACTCGTTCGCCTCGCGCAGGGGGGCCGCGACCGCGGTGCCGCCGACGTAGCGGGCCATGGACTCGTAGATCGGGAAGCCGGGGTTCGGATAGATGACCTCGTCGCCCTCGTCGATCAGGGCGAGCATGGCGTAGAACATGATCGGCTTGGCCCCCGGCGTCACCACCACCTGGTCGGGCGACGCCTCGATCCCCTTCCAGCGCATCACGTCGGCGGCGATCGCCTCCCGCAGCGGTGCGATGCCGGTCGCAGCGGTGTAGTGGGTCAGCCCCTCCTCCAGCACGCCGCGCGCCGCCGCCTCGCGGATGTGGCGCGGCGTGTCGAAGTCCGGCTCCCCGATCTCGAGGTGGATGACGTCGCGACCTGTAGCCTCGAGCGCCCGCGCGCGGGCGGCGGCCTCGAAGGCGGTCTCGGTGCCGATGCGCTCCATGCGGCTGGCGAGCTTCACGTGCGGTCGTGCCTCTGAGCGAATGGCCTGAGTGTACCGATTTTCGCGAGATACCCGACGGATGGGGCTATTGCCGTGCTTGGCGAGCGGCTTGCTATACTTTCCGAAGCGACCAACCCAAGCACGCCCCATGCACGCCGCTCTCCGCGGCGGCCAAGGAGACTTCGAACCAATGACGATGCCCGAGACGACGCCGCAGCCGGTGCCCCAGGGCTTACCTGCAGGTGGTGACGCACAGCTGGTGACGCTGACGGATGCCGCGGCCGCCAAGGTGGTCGAGCTCCGCAGTCGCGAGGGGAAGAGCGACGCGGCGCTTCGCCTCTTCGTGAAGAGCGGCGGCTGCTCCGGATTCAGCTACGGGCTGGCCTTCGATGAGCGCATCGCCGAGGATGATCGCCTGGAGGCGCACGGCGACGTGCGGGTGGTGATCGACGCGTACAGCGTCCAGTACGTGGACGGCGCCGAGATCGACTACGTGGACTCGCTGATGGGATCCGGGTTCGCCATCAACAACCCGAACGCGGTCAGCAGCTGTGCCTGCGGGTCGTCGTTCAACACCGATGGCTCCCCTGCGCGCGCCGGCGGCTGCCACTAGACATAGACGTCACCCACCGCTCAGGCCCCGGCCCCGCCGGGGCCTTTTGCTAGCCGCCGTCCGCCGATCGAGCGGCTTCGGGCCGCTGCCCCGACGTGCTACTGTCGATGCGCACGTTATGAGCGAGTCGGCGATGGGCGGAGCAGGGCGAAGCGCTGAGGAGGTCCGGCGGGCGCTGGGACTGAGCCACCGGGCAGCGAGCCTGGCGCTGGCCCAATGCGAAGAGTGGGGCCTCATTCGCCGCGCCGCGAACGCGCGCCGTTCCGGGCAGCGCGGCCCCGCCGCAGCCGCCTGGGAAGTGGTCGGTGACCACTGGACGTGGTTCCGCCGCGTGGCGCAGGCGCGTCTCGAACGTGAGACGGGACCGGTGGTGCCGGTCCTCGAGCGCTGCGTCGCCGAGGCGCGAGCGGCGGGCGACGCCGGCGCGGACCTGGAGCGTCGCCTGGCTGAGCTGCTCGTCTTCGTCCGCACCTTCGACCGCGGCGTCGAGATCGTCGTGCAGGGTCAGCCGCGCTCGATCGAGCGGCTGTTCGGGGTCCTCGATCGGCTGAACGAGCGCACCGTCGCGCGCCTTTGGAACCTGGCCGACGAGCTCGAGCCCACCGAGCTGGTCAGCGCGCTGGACACGCTTGCCAAGCTGCCCCCCGGCGCGGTGCATCGGCTCATCGCGATTGCCGACAGCGGGCCGATGCGCAAGCTGCTCGGACTGCGCTAGCCGTTACTCCCCCGAGCCATCGTCGTCGAAGACGGAGGCGCCGGCCATGGCGCCGGCACTCGCCAGCCCGCCCAGGGCGGCAGGCAGCGGTCGCGGAAGGTCGGGGGGCGTGACGTACCGCTCGACCAGCTCGCGCGTGCCGCCGACCTGGAGCTTGTCGAACAGCAACCCGAACTTGGCGCGCAGGTTGGCGCCGATCTGCGCCTGCGCGTCGGCCGGCACCGTCCACACCTCGCGCTTGAACGGACCGACTGCCTTCTTGCGGGTCTTGTACAGGAACTGCGAATCGGATTCGCCGTCCTTGCGCTCGTCAGCGCAGTTCGCCTCGGACCACGCCAGCATCTCGGCCCGCAGCTCCACCGGCAGGCCCGGCTCGTCGTAGAGGATGTTCTGGAACCCGGTCGCCAGGTGAATCTCAGCGGCGCCGTTGGCCGGGAAATGGTGGAACGCCTCGTCCGGCAACGTGCTGGCTCCGTGCTGGACGCAGCCGGCCAGGCCGTACTCGTCGCGCGCCACGCCGGAGAGCCGCCGCAGCGTGTCGAAGTCGATCTTCACCTGCGCCACCGTCCCGTCGGGCAGCGGCACGCCACCGTGGCTCGTGCCAGTCTGGATGCTGACCTTCGAGAGGCCGGGCGTGCCGGAGCCATGCAGCGCGCCGTAGTACCCGTCCAGGTACGCGCGAAGCTCCTCCTCGGTGGAGTTGGCCTTACCCACCTCGCCGATCTCGCCGCCGATCCCGATCACCACGCCCTGCGGCTGTAGCTCGCGGATGAGCCCGGTCAATTCGAGGGTGTTGGCCGAGTTGACCGCCTGCTGCTGCCCCACCGTGGGCTGCGAGAGGTCGACCAGGGTGCTGCTGTCGATGTCGATGTTGTGGAAGCCCGCGGCCACGGCCTCGCGGGTCAGGTCCTGGAGCCCCGCCATCTCCGCGACGGGATCGGCCGCCCACTTGGTGGCGTTGAATTGGAAATGGTCACCCTGCAGGAAGACGGGCCCGTGCCATCCCTCGCGCAACGCGGCGGCCAGGATCACCGCGGTGTATTCCGCGGGGCGCTGGTCGGTGTAGGCCATCTCCGACTTGGCGATCTCGAACACCACCGCGCCGGCGTCGCGCTCCAGCGCGGCCGCGAACGCCTGCCGAGCGGTCAGGTAGGCCGACGCCCTGACGTTGATGGCCGGCACGGTAAACCGGTCCGACTGGAACTCGCCGCGCCCGCGAGCCAGGTACAGCTCGTGGATGCTCGATGACCCGCAGCCCAGCGCCTGGCTGGCCGACCAGATCACCCAGCGGCAGGCATCGCGCAAGCCCTCATCCGCGTTGAAGACGGCGTCGAACGCCAGCGAATCCATGAGCTCGCCACGCAGCGCGCGCTCGTCGTCGACCTGGAGCCGGTCTCCGCTGATCCGGGCCACGCCCCGGAGGCGATCCAGCGCCGCCTCGGCGCTGTCGAACGTCATGCGGCCATGCTACCGGAGGGCCGAGACCAGCGTGAATGCGAGCAATGGCGCAACGAGGAGCCCAAGGACGGCGGCCAGCAGGTACCAGTCGCGAGCGGCCCGCACATCGGCCACGCCCCGCCGCCGCAACCCGGACGTCCAGGCCAGCACCGCGGACAGCCCGACGACGTAGAGGGCGGAAGCAACCCCCAGGACCTGGATGGCCAGCGGTCGCACCGCTCCACACGACCCGAAGGCAAGGAAGCCACCCGGCGGGCAGGGAGTGGACAGCTCAGCGCCGATCAGCAGCCCAGCGCCACCGGCCGCAGCCGCGCAGATGGCGAGGTGGACGAGGAGCGGGCGGGAGATCGCCGCGGCTTAGGGTTGCGCCTGCAGCGCGGCGCTGGTCGCGGCCGCGATCTCGGCCTCTCGACGCGCGACGCGCAGGTACTCGAAGTACAGGTAGACCAGCGTGGCCGCACCGAGCCCGGCCGCGATGGCGCCCAACGCCAGCGACTGCAGGGTGAAGATCGGGGGAATCAGCGATCCGCCGCCGAGATTGAAGGTCATGAACGGGATCAGGACCAGCAGGGTCAGCAGCAGCTGCAGGAAGTCCAGGTAGCGGATCAGCGACCAGAAGAAGCCACGTCGGCCGCGGGCCGCCTGGGTCCACAGTGCCAGCACGATCAACGCGGTGAAGTTGCCGCCGCCGATCAGGTTGGCGACCAGGAACCCCACATCCTTGCTGAACTTCAGGAAGGGGATGTAGAGCGTCAGCGCGTAATACACGTAGTTCGGGATGTAGAAGAGCAGGAAGTACATGAACAGGAACAGGGGCACGCCCTTGAGCACCGCCACCAGCCATGACTCCTGCCCATACAGCAGCCAGCTCATGAAGTCATCGATGCTGCCGATCACGCCGCCCAGGCCGCGACGGCGCCGGGCGGTGGCCGGCAGATAGGCGGTGCTCATTGCTTCTGGTCCAGGAGGAAGGTGATGAGCGCCTTCAGCGCATCCGCGGGCAGCTGGGACTCAGGATGCGCCGGCATGGTGGTCGGGGTGCCGTCGTTGTAGTTCGCGGACGAGTCGCGGATCCAGTCCTCCAGGAACTTCCGCGGGTCCTTGGCATAGTCCGCCTTCAGCTTGTCCAGCTGGCTGATCGCCACCGGCAGGTCGGTGACCGGTTTGTTGCCGATGTTCTGCAGGTTCGGATAGTTCCCCACGCCCTCGAGGTTCGCGCCATGGCAGCCCACACAACCGGCCGAATTGAAGACCTCCTGCCCTGCCTCGACCGTGTTGGCCACCGGCGCCTGAGACTGCTTAGCCGCCTCTGCCGCCCAGCTCTCCACCAAGGCGGTCAGCGCATCGACCTGCTGGACGGTGAGCGGGCCGCCGACCTCTGAGCTCCAGGCAGGCATCGGTGAGTTCACGTTGCCGGACACCACCACGCCGCCGAAGCGGATGACGAGATTCACGTACTCGGTGTTGACCTTCAGCTTCGCGGCGATGCTGGGGCTGTGCAGGTTCGGCGCCTGGCGGCCGGTGTCCCCGACCTGGCCGCCGGTGCCCTCCGCCCCGTGGCAGCGCGCGCAGTTGGCCGTCACCTGGTTGGCCGGCGTCGGCGGGCCAAACAGCTCCTTGCCGTATGCCAGCAGCTCCGCGTTGTCCTGCTCGAACCGCGACTCCCGGCGCGGCGCATCGGTCATCCAGTAGAGAGCGGTGAAGAAGGCAAAGGCCGTGACCAGGAAGACACCGAGTGTCTTGGCGCGCATCGGTTCAGCCTGTGCAGTGCTTCAGGTCGGCGGACACGCGTGAGTCGAAGGTGTCGGTGCCGATGGGTGGCCCATCCAGCTTTTCTGAGGTGTCGATCACGTACGCGCCGTTCTCGACGACCACCGGGAATCGATCCATGCCACGCGGGGCCGGGCCGTCCCGCTTCTCGCCGAGCACCGTGTACTTCGAGCCGTGGCAGAGGCACTCGAACCAGTCGCTGGAGTCGCAGAGCTGCGGGATCTGGCAGCCCAGGTGCGGACACTTGCGGTAGAGGGCCAGCACCGAGGCGTCCACCGGTGGGACGTCGGGTCCGACCTTCGTGCCGGGGTCGGGCACGCTCTTGGGGCTGTCGGGGTTGTCGACCAGGGACTTGGCGGCCGGCACGTTGACCAGGAAGATCCGCGCAGGCTGGAACGGATACGGCAGGCCGGTGGCCCACTCAGGCTGCTGGTTCACGATGTCCGCCGCGCTCCCGACGGTGATCTTGCCGCCCAGCCCGGTACGGATGTTCGGCCACAGGAAGCTGACCGTGCCGGCCAGGAACTCGACGGTGAGGAGGCCGACTCCCACACCCAGGATGCGGCGCATGAAGGTGCGCCGGCTCATCTCGCCGACCGGCGGGCCGTGGACCTCCCCGTAGGGCTGGATGCTCATAGGGTGAAGAAGATCCCGTTCCAGGGCCAGACCCAGTTCCAGCCGGGGCCGCGGAAGAACGAGCCGATGAAGGTCACCAGCAGGCCGCCCACCATCAGGCACATGAAGAAGACCCACGCCAGCTTGCGGTCGCGTGCTGCCTTGTAGGGCGACCGATCGATGTAGGCGATGACCATGAGGCCGATGAAGTAGATCGGCGGGAACAGCACTCCCACCACCGTCGCGTTGAAGTAGGAAAGCATCTCCTGCAGGCCCAGGAAGTACCAGGGCGCCTTGGCCACGTGCGGCGTGGCGCCGGCGTTGGCCATCTCCTCCAGCGGGGCCTGGATGAAGAAGGAGGTGATCACCAGCAGGGCGGTGATGAGCGCGGCCATCAGGAACTCGGCGCGCAGCAGATGCGGCCAGGTCAGCACGGTCTCGTCAGGCCGCTTGTCGACGCGGACCATGGACTCCTGCTTGACGTAAGCCAGCAGCCGGAAGCGCTCCGTGCCCGGCACGCCCGGTGGGCCGGGCAGCTTAGGGCCGGTCCCCCGCTCGACCACCGGCACGTTTGGCGCCTGGGTCGGCGCGTTCTTGTCCGCGGTGGCGTTGGGTCGCTTCTCGATCGTCATCGGCTCATTGCGCTCCTAGACCGGCCCGGAGATGCCGCCGTCCTTCCGGATCCGCCAGAAGTGGACCACCATCAGGATGGCCGCGATCAGCGGGAAGGCGATGACGTGCATCACGTAGAAGCGGATGAGCGTCTCCTGCCCGACCTCGATGCCGCCCAGCAGGATGAAGCTGGACTCGGTGTTGAGCAGGGGGGCGTAGGTCGCCATCTGGGTGCCGACCGTGATGGCCCAGAACGCGATCTGGTCCCACGGCAGCAGGTAGCCGGTGAAGCTCAGCCACAGGGTGCTGAACAGCAACAGCACGCCGATGGCCCAGTTGAACTCGCGCGGCGGCTTGTAGGCCCCGTGGTAGAAGACCCGGATCATGTGCAGGAAGACAGTGAGCACCATCAGGTGCGCCGCCCAGCGGTGCATGTTGCGGATGAGGTCGCCGAAGGCAACCGAGTTGCTGATGGTCTGGATGTCCTGGTAGGCCCGCTGCACGCTGGGCACGTAGAAGAACATCAGGTACACGCCGGTGATGGTCAGCGCCAGGAACAGGAAGAAGCTGATCCCGCCCAGGCAGAACGTGTACGTGTAGCGCACCGCGTGCTTCTTGACCCGGACCGGGTGCAGGTGCAGGAAGACGTTGTTCATGACCGCCAGCGCGCGGGTACGGCTGGTCGTCGGGTACGGCTGCCGGAACAGGCTGCGCCAGACCGATGACTCCTTGACCAGGCGGACGAGGAAGCTCATCGCACCACCGCCGGGCCTGCCTGCTGGCCGATCTGGCCCAGGACGTTGTCCTTGTAGCTCTCCAAGAGCACCTTCCCGTCAGGCGTGAACCGCTCGAGCTCGAGCCGGTCCATGGTGATGCAGTTGGTTGGGCACCGCTCGACGCAGAGGTTGCAGCGGATGCAACGCTCTTCGTCAATGATCATCGCGATCCCCCGCGGCCACGACTGGAAGAGGTTGATCTCCGGGTCATCGCCGCCCACCTGCGCCTTGTCCACCATGTAGATCACGCCCTCGGGGCAGACGTCGGCGCAGAGCCCGCACAGAATACAGCGCGGTCCGTCGATGTTGATGTTGTGGTTGCACTGCAGGCAGCGCTGCCCCTCGGTGATCGCGCCGCGGGTGTCGTAGCCGACCTCGACCAGGCTGACGAAGTCGCGCCGCAGCTCCGGCGGCGCCATGGGGATCTCCTGGCGGTGGATCGCCTCGTAGTCGCGCGGCATGTCGTGCTCCAGGGCCTGGGTGATCACCGCGCGGTTGATGACCGGCAGCTCCTCCAGCTCTTCGCCGCGCACCCCGGCCAGCCAGCGATCGACGGCTCGCGCCGTTCGACGCCCGCGTCCCGCCGCCTCGATGATCGTGGCCGGGCCAGTCACGAAGTCGCCGCAGGCGAACACGCCATCGACGTTGGTCTGGAACGAGTCCGGGTTGATGACGACGTAGCCGCGGTTGA
>DASSEC010000219.1:0-2153 GCA_035696685.1 Candidatus Limnocylindria bacterium
GGTCGGCGAGCAACCGCTCGAGCGCCCGCGCCATCGCGTCCGGATCGCCGTCGGCCACCCGCAGGCCAGTCACCTCGTGCCGCAGCGGACCGGCCGAGCTCTCGAAGCTGGCGATCGGCATCCCGGCGGCCATGTAGTTGAGCAGCTTCTGCGGAATGCCGTCGCAGCGGATCCGCGGGTTGACGGCGACCGCCGCGCCCGCCAGCAGGGCCGGCTGTTCGGCGAACGCCGCCCGGCGCAGCTCCACGGCGGCCCGCACGCCCAGGCGCCGGGTCAGCGGCTCGAACGGCTCGAACGCCGATTCGGTGACGATCATGAGCCGCGCGTCGGGCCGCCGCGCGTGGAGCCGGGCGAACGCCTCGAGCATGACGTCCACCCCCTGATAGGGGGCGAGGTTGCCCGTGAAGATGACGGTGCGCCCATCCGGGCTGGTTGCCCCGTCCGCCGAAAACCGCTGCCACTCCACGCCGTTCTGGATGATGTGCAGGTGCGCGGGCGGCGCGGCGCCGGCGGCCGTGAGGGCATCGGCGATGGTCCGGCTCACGGCGATGATCCGCTGGGCCCGGCGCGGGAGGCGCCGGTCGAGCCAGGGCGCGATGGCGCGGACACAGCGGCGCGGCACGCCGAGCGGATAGGTGGGCAGCTCGCTGGCCAGCAGGGTGTGGGCGTCGTACACGATCGGGGCGTCCCGCACCGCGTGGGACGCGGCCAGCAGCCCCTCATAGTGATGCGCGTGCACCACGTCGAAGCGGATGTCGCGGTGCAGGCGGCGGAGCAGCCCGGCCACCATCGGGTCGAGCTGGAACAGCTTCCGGAGCGTGGGCCCCGGTGCGGTCCGACGGTAGCCGCGCACGTCGCGGATCCGATGGACGGTGTACGGGCGGCCGGCGGCATCCTCGCCCAGATGGTACGTCACCACGTGCACCGCATGTCCCCGCCGCGCGACCGCGTCGGCGATGCGCTCGATCCGGATCGGGGTGCCCCGCGGCCAGGGGAACGGGCAGGCCGCAACCATGGCGACGCGAAGGCGATCAGTCATCCCGGAGCGCGATCGCGGCCTCGAGCTGCCGCGCCGGCTCGAGCGTGGTCCGCGGATGGCGGGCGACGCTTCGGTAGGCATCGCCGAGCAGCCACAGGGCGACGAAGGTCTGGGAGACGACGGTGACCCACGCCGCGCCGAGCGCGCCGTACCGTGGGATGGCCACCAGGTTGAGCGCCACGTTCAGCGCGACGCCCGCCGCCATGATGAACACGGCGCGCTTCTCCCGCAGCGTGGACGAGGCCAGCAGCATCGCCACGGTCGCGATGTAGAGGCCGGGCACGCTCAGATAGAGCACCCGCAGCACCCCGACGGAGTCATCATAGGCGGCGGTATAGACGATCCGGACGATGGGCATGGCGAACAGGGCCACGAACGCCCACGCCGCGACTCCCAGCACCGCCATGCCGGCGAACATCTCGTGCATCAGTCGGCGCAGCTCGCTCCACTGTTGTCGTGACGCCAGCGCCGCGCACACCGGGAGCAGGATCAGCGTCAGCGGCCGCACCACGAACTGCGAGGCCTCGAGCAGCTTGGCCGCCGCCTGATAGCGAGCCACCTGCTCGTAGGGCTGGAGGTAGCCCAGCATGACCGTGTCGGCGGCGAAGTGGGCCAGGCTCGCGAGCGACAGGACGAACAGCCAGACGCCACCGCCGAACACCCGCTTGATGCGCCGCCAGTTCCACCGGAGGCGAATCGGTCCGATCCGGAGTCGCGCGATCGCGGCCGCCACGGCCAACAGCACCAGGCCGCTCCACACGTGGGCCGCGGTCATCCATCCGAGGCCGGCGCCGGTCTCCACCCCCAGCGCCACCAGACCCACGAGCACGACCAGCGAGCTCCCGAACGCCACCACCGTGTACCCGACCTGCTTGAGGCCGAGGAAGAGCGAGGAGTAGCTGCGGTAGAGATCGCGGCACACGCTGAAGAGCGCGATGGCCAGCGTGACGCCGAGTACGTCCGGCTTGGTGACCGCGACCCAGGCCGACATGAGCACGACGTAGGCCGCGGCCAGCGGTACCCGCGCCGAGAGCACCGCCTCGAGTCGGCGGCGCGCGCCTGCCGGTGCGGCCGCGACCCGCCGAGCCAGGTCGGTGCTGGCGCCCAGGTCCGT
>DASSEC010000220.1:0-4384 GCA_035696685.1 Candidatus Limnocylindria bacterium
GGCGTCCAGATCGTGATGGGCTGCGGCTGGTATCGCGAGCCCTACTACCCGGCCGAGGCACAGGTTGACCGGCGGTCCGTCGACTCCCTGGCCGACGAGCTGATCGCCGAGTTCCGCGACGGCGTGGGTGGCACCGGCGTGCGACCGGGCATCCTCGGTGAGATCGGCGCCAACAAGCCCTGGGTCAGCGCCCAGGAGGAGCGCGTGCACCGGGCGGCCGCCCGGGCGTCCCGCGCCACCGGCATGGCCATCACGACGCATGGCGTGCGGTCGGCGGTGGGCCTGGCTCAGCTGGGGATCTTCGAAGAGGAGGGCGTGGATCCGGCGCGCGTCGTCATCGGCCATGCCGATTCATACCCGGTCCTCGACCACTACCTGGCCGTGCTGGAGCGCGGCGCGAACCTGGAGTTCGACTTCCTTGGCCACCGCTTCGACACCGAGGAGGCGGAGGAACCGCGGCTGGTGGAGCTGATCGTGGAGCTGCTCGAGCGGGGATGGGCGAGCCAGCTGCTGCTCAGCCAGGACGTCTGCCACAACGCGCAGCTCAAGGTGAATGGCGGCTACGGGCTGACCTACCTGCAGCAGCACTTCCTGCCCACGCTGCGCACGGCCGCGGTGGGCGAGGGCGAGATCCGGCAGATGACCATCGACAACCCGCGTCGACTGCTGACCATCGCCTGAGCCGATGCCTGCCGAGCCGCGCGACCCGGTCGCCGACCTGCGGCGCATTGCGCTGCTGCTGGAATTTGCCAACGAGCCATCGTTTCGGGTCCGCGCCTTCCGGAACGCGGCAGCCACCGTCCAGGAGCTGGGCGTGGAAGTCGCCGCGGAGCACGCTCGCCTGGGAACGCTGCGCACCCTGTCCGGGATCGGCGAGGTGACCGAGCGGACGATCACCGAGAGCCTGCGCGGCGAGCAACCGGTCTACCTGAGACGGCTGGAGGCCACCGGCGGCAGGATGGTCGCCGAGATCGGCGGTGAGCTGTGCGCGGCGCTGAAGGGCGACTGCCACGTGCATTCCGACTGGTCGGACGGTGGG
This sequence comes from Candidatus Limnocylindria bacterium, assembly GCA_035696685.1. Taxonomy (GTDB): domain Bacteria; phylum Chloroflexota; class Limnocylindria; order QHBO01; family QHBO01; genus DASSCW01. The sequence continues at coordinate 1,040 of DASSEC010000220.1, forward strand.
TCGCCCATTCGCGAGATGGCCGAGGCGGCGATCGAGCTGGGCCACCAGTACATGGTGTTGACCGACCACTCGCCAACGCTGACGGTGGCCAACGGACTGTCGGCGGAACGCCTGGAACGCCAGCTCGGCGAGGTGGCGACGCTGAACCAGGAGCTGGCGCCATTCCGCATCCTGGCGGGGATCGAGGTCGACATCCTCTCGGATGGGTCGCTTGACCAGTCGCCCGAGCTGCTATCCCGGCTGGACGTCGTGGTCGGCAGCATCCATTCGGAGCTGCGCTCGCCATCGGGGCCGATGACCCGGCGGATGGTCACCGCCCTGGCCGACCCGCACCTGGACATCCTGGGCCACTGCACCGGCCGCATGAAGGCGGGGCGGCGCAACCGGCCGCCGTCCGAGTTCGAGGCCGAGATCGTGTTCGCCGCCGCGGCGCGGTTCGATAAGGCAGTGGAGGTCAACTCGCGGCCCGAGCGCCTGGATCCGCCGAAGCGGCTGCTGCGACTGGCCGTGGAAGCGGGCTGCAGGGTGAGCATCGACTCGGATGCCCATGCGCCGGGCCAGCTGGGCTGGCTGCCGAACGGCTGCGATCGAGCCGCGGCATGTGGCGTGCAGGTCGGCTCGGTCGTCAACGCGCTGGAGGCCGATGCGCTGCTGGCCTGGGCCGGCACGCACGAGGCCTGACGCCACGCCATCGGTCCATACTGGCCGTCCACCAATTGAGGAGACCCGAACATGTCCGTCGCCCGTGTCACCGAGCTGAGCTGCACATCCACCGATTCCTTCGAAGATGCGATCCGACAGGGGATCGACCGGGCCGGCAAGACGCTTCGCCAGGTGCGGAGCGCCTGGGTCAAGGAGCAGCGCGTGAACATCGGCCGCGATGGCACGATCGAGTTCCAGGCCAACATCCTGGTGACCTTCGTCCTCGAGGACTAACCGTTGGCGCGGGCCAATCGCCGCGCCCGCTCGTGCGGGTAGCGCGACGCGCGCCCCGCGGCGGCCACTTCCCAAACGCGCCTATCGGATTCGTGCCTACCAGGGAGGGGCAAGGGCTTCCATCGTGGCGTGGTCCGCGTGGAGGCCCTCGGCGGTGAGCGGGATGAGCGCCACGTGGTCGGCTCCCGCGTCCAGCATCGCGCGCAGCCGGGCGCGGACCGTGGGTTCGTCGCCCCAGGCGACGAGCGCATCCACCAGGCGGTCTGCGCCGGGATGTGCGAGCTCCTCGTCCGAGAATCCAGCTTCGCGCAGGTTGGCGAGGTAGTTGGGCAGGCCCAGGTAGCGATCCAGGTAGCGCCGCGCGGCCGCGCGCGCCTTCTCCGGATCTGACTCCAGCACGGTCGCCTGGCTGACGATCAGCATCGGCCGTGGCCGCCCCGCCTCTGCCGCGGCCCCGTCCAACCGCCGACGCGCGTCCGCGACGTAGGCGAGCGGCACCAGGTAGGGAAAGGCGCCGTCTGCCTCTGACCCGGCCAGCGCCAGCATCCGACCGCGCAGCGCCGCCAGCACGACCGGCGGGGCGCCATGCGGCTGCGGACCCCGAAACGCGGCTTCTCGGTAGGCGGCCAGGTACTCCCGCATGGCGGTTAGCGGGCCGCGGTACTCATGCCCCCGGACCTCGCTGACAGTGTCGCGGTGGCTTGCGCCGAGCCCCAGCACCATCCGCCCGCCGGACAGCTCGTGGACCGTCGCGGCGCCGGCGCGCATGGCGGTCGCATCGCGCCCGTAGATGACGGCGATGCCGACGCCCAGCCTGAGGCGCGACGTGTGGGCCGCCAGGTGGCCCAGCAGCGTGAACGGGTCACGGCCGGCGGTCTCCTGGGTCCAGAGCGCGTCGTAGCCGTGCCCCTCGGCGGATCGGGCGAAGTCCACGACCTCGCCCGCCTGAAGACGATCGAAGTTCGACCAGACGCCGGCAGGGCCGATGGGTGCCGGCACGCCCGCGCTTAGCTGGAGGTCGCCAGGCCGATGCGGCCCCTGTCCCGGGTGAAGCGGGAGCGGTACACCGGGTTCGAGACGCGGGCGTTCACGGTGCTCGCGTCGAACGGCTTGGCCGAGCGGGGCGATGAATAGCGACCGCGCTCCTGGATGGCGGTGGCCAGTTCCGCGGCGGTCATGGGCCCGCGCTCGCTGATGAGAGCCACGATCTCGTCGTGCAGCGCAACGCGGCCGGCTGCGGCGGTGGCTCGTTCGCGCTTGGGGGTCGAGGCCGGCGTCACGGAACGGGGAGGGCGGCCGCGACGCTTCGGCGTCACCGGCTCGGCAGCCTCGGCCCCCGGCGCCGTCGGCTCGACAGCTGCGTCCGAAGGGGCCGCAGCGGGTGGCGTCGCCGTGAAGGCATCGAGTCGCCGCGCGAGCTCGTCCACGCGGCTGCTCAGGGCGGCCAGCGCCTTACTGGAATCACCGGTCGATGCCTGCGTCGGCGCCGGCTGGCCGGCCCGCGCGGCGTCCAGGCGTTCCTCCACCCATCGCGTGACCAGCTCGCCAGGGCGCAGCCCCTCTTCTCCCGCGAGCAGCTTCAGCGCGGCCAGCCGCCGCGGATCGAGCCGGATGGACATCCCGCCCTCGTCACGCGATCGCGGCGCATAGGAGCCGCGGTCGAAGCTGCGTCCGCCGGGCGGTGGCCCGCCGGCGCTGCGCTGGCCGTAACCGCCACGTCGATCGCCGAAGTTCTCCTGCGGCCGTGGCGGCCGGTCTGATCGGCCCCCGCCGGGTCGTCCCGCGGGTGGTCGCCCGCCTCCGGACCTGCGGTCAGGTCGTCGGTCATATGTCATGGGCCGGAACGATAGCCCCTCGCCCCGGCTGGCGCCAGTTCAGAATCCGGAGCTGCCGCCGCCCCCGCCGCCTCCGCCGCCTCCGCCGAAGCCACCGCCGGAGCCGCTGGAGCTGGACGGCGGCGACGATCCCATGCTTCCGAGCGAGCTGAACATGCCGCCGATGTCGGGCGTGCCGGAGCCCGAGAACAGGCCGCTCAGCCCGCCACTGTCCGCGGAACCCATCGAGCCGCCGGACAGGGATGAGCCGGAGCTCGAGCCCAGCCAGACCGGGTAGTAGCCCGACGTGGTCGTTCCCTCGCGCAGGTCGGCCATGGAGCGCTCGAGCACAGCGGCCACCTCGCGGTGCAGGCCCAGCGCGATGCCCCACACCACGGCCTTGTCGGGCGTATCGGCCAGGACGCGGACCTCGTCGTTCTCGATGACCTGCTTCATGTCTCGCGCCTGCTGCAGGGTCTTCTCCAGGGTGCGCCGATAGGCCTTCAGCATCGAGTCCACGTAGGCCCCGTTCTGGGTCCGTTGCGACATGGCGCGTCCGAACCCGATGGTGACCATCCCGCCCACGCCCATGGCC
>DASSEC010000221.1:0-7204 GCA_035696685.1 Candidatus Limnocylindria bacterium
GGATGGTCTCCGGACGGCTTCGCAGCCCATCGCCCAGTCCGGTCCCGATGGGCGACCACAGCACCCGCAGCAGGGCCAAGCTGATGGCCACCGTCGCCCCGTCCATGAGCAGGCCCGCGATGGCCACGCCCAGGGGACGAAGGGGTCTCGCGATGACGGCCCGGAACGCGGCGGCGAGTGTCGCCGTGGCCGGTCGACCGGGGCGGGTGAACGCGGTGCGCAGGGCCGTGCCGCCGAGCGTCTGCATCAGCAGGAGCACCACCAGCAGGACACCCAGCTGTGGCAGCAGCCGCGCCACGATGCGCAGCAGGATGGGGGTGGCCAGGTCGGCCGACAGGTACTCGGCCGGCGCCACGGCCAGGACGCCGCCCATCACCAGTCCCGCCGCCGCGACCACCGGCACCGCGGCGACCAGCACGATGGCGAAAGCCGACAGCGTCACGCGCCCCGCCGCCGGATGCGCGGCGGCCGGGTCGGCCGACTGCTCGATCGCCACCTCCGCGGCGGCGGCCAGCAGGCACAGCGCGGCAAAGCCGGCCACGGCCGCCGCGGCCAGCAGCGCCACGTTGAGCGGGAACGACTGCGACAGGTACATGGACACGCCGAACGCTTCGATGCCTTCGGCATCGGGAGGCGCCACGACCAGCAGGAGCGGCAGCCAGCCCACGAAGACCAGCCAGCCCAGCGCACCCGCCGGCCACAGGTCGGAGCGGTCGCCGGCGATCCGCAGCGCCGCCCATCCGCGCCCGAGCCAGCCGCGCACGCTAGCCCTCCAGGTCGAGGGCGCGATAGGTCGCCTCGATGCCGGCGAGATGGTGCTCGAGGTCCATGGCCGCCGCGACCTCGTCGCCGCTCAGCCACTCGCCGATGCCCGGGTCGCTCAGCACCTCGTCGCGAAAGCTGGCTCGGCCGCCCCACGCGCGCTTGGCGGCGCCCTGCACCAGGCGGTACGCCTCCTGGCGGGCGGCGCCCTTGGCGATCATTGCCAGCAGCAGCGCCTCCGAGTACACCATCCCGCCCAGCAGGTCCAGGTTGGCGGCCATGCGATCAACGTCGACCTCCAGGCCGTCGAGCACCGTTGCAAGGGTGCGGGTGGCGTACGCCGCGACGCCCAGCGCCCGCTCGAACACGAAGCGCTCGGCGCTGGAGTGGCTGATGTCGCGCTCGTGCCAGAGCGCCATGTTCTCCAGTCCCACCAGCGCATCGGCCCGCAGCAGGCGCGCCAGCCCGGTGACACGCTCGGTCAGGATGGGATTGCGCTTGTGGGGCATGGCACTACTGCCCTGCTGCCCGCCGCCGAATGGCTCGAAGGCCTCGCTCACCTCGGTCCGCTGCAGGTGACGGATCTCGACGCTGATGCGCTCCAGGGTGCCGCCCAGGATCGCCAGCGCGGTGAGCAGCTCGGCGTGGCGGTCGCGGCTGACGACCTGGGTAGCCGCGGGATCAGGGGCCAGGCCCAGCGCCTCGCAGACGTGGCGTTCGACCTCCGCGCTGACGTTCGCGTGCGTGCCCACCGCGCCGGAGATCTTGCCGACGGCGATGCCCTCGCGCGCCCTGGACAGCCGCTCGCCGTCCCGCTGCAGCTCCGCGTACCAGCCAGCCACCTTGAAGCCAAAGGTGATGGGCTCCGCGTGGATCCCGTGGCTGCGGCCGACCATGGGCGAGGACCGATGCTGCACCGTCATCCGGCGAACCACTTCCTGCAGCCGGCTGAGCTCACCTTCCACGACGGCCATCGCGTCGCGCAGGACGACCGCGCTGGCCGTGTCCAGCACGTCAGAGCTGGTCAGTCCGTAGTGCAGCCAGCGTCCCTCGTCGCCCATGCGCTCCGTGACGCTGCGCAGAAACGCGATAACGTCGTGCTGCGACTCCTGCTCGATCTCCCGCGCCCGCTCCGCGTCGACTTCGCCGGTCATCAGCTCGCCACGAATCCGCTCCCAGTCGCCGGCCGGGATCACGCCGGCCTCCGCGAGAGCCTCGGCGGCGAGCAGCTCGATCCGCAGCCACAGCTGGAGCTTGCGCCGCTCGCCGAACAACTCGCGCAGCTCGGGGAGGGCGTACCGCTCGATCATCAAGGGAAGGATAGGCGGATCAGCCATTGACGCCGGGAGCGCCCCGGCACACGATGCCGCCATGGCCGCCCAGGCGGAGGTCCGACCGGCAATTCGGCCCCTCCCGGGGCTCTCGCTGATCCTGCTGGCGGCTGCCGCGGCTGACGTCGTTATCGGCATCGTGACGAACCGTGTGCTGAACGGGGACCTGGACCTGAGTCCCGCGCGATTCGTCTTCCAGCTGCCCGATGCGATGCCGTTCGTGCTCGCGGCGTCGCTGGTTTCGGGCGCGGCCCACTGGCCCGCCGCTCGCCGGTGGCTGGGCGCGGCGTGCGTCGTGTTCGTCGCCGCGGGAACGCTCAACGCTGCGGGACAGATCGTCCTCGCGTTGACATGGCCGCCCCACTTCGACTGTGGAGGGTTGGCCGCGGACATCCTGCCGCTCGCCGCGTTCGGCGCGATCGCCGCGCCGTTCGGCCCGCTGCTCGCCGCCATCGGACTGTGGCAAGCCGGCACGACCATGCACCGCACCGGCGTCAGGTTCCTTGCCGTTGCCACCGCGGCAGCGGTCGCGACGTTGGTCCTGGCGGTCCGCTCGCTCATCGCCTTCAGCTCGCTCAGCTTCCTGGCGTACGGCGTGACCCACGAGCCGTTCCCGGGCGCGGCGGCCATCACGGCGATCGTCGATACGGTCGGCGGCGCGATGGTCGCGGTGCTGGCCGTCGCCGCGGCCTGGGCGATTCCACGGCGGTACGTCATCCCCGAGGTGCTTATTGCCGTCGGCGGCCTGGTGGCCGCCATCGCATCGACCACGGCACTGGTAGGTCTGTTGCTCGCCGCGCGCGCCCCGGCCGGCTACGGCTGGATCGGAGCGACGGGCTACTTCGAGCTGCTTGGACTCCTCAGCGTGGCACTCGGGTTCTTCACCGCGCGGATATCCGTCCCGGGCGAAGGCTAGGCGCCGTTACGGGGGTCGATCCCGACCTCGGCCGCCCCCGACTGCTCCTTCCGGAAGCGCTCCACGCCGGCGGCCACGTCCGCATCGGCCACGGCGAGGATGCGGGCTGCCAGGTGCCCCGCGTTCTTGGCACCGGCTGAGCCGATGGCCACCGCCGCCACCGGCACGCCGGGCGGCATCTGGACGATCGCGTAGAGCGCATCGGCCCCGCCCAGCGCTCCGCCGTCCAGCGGGATCCCGATTACCGGGCGCGCCGTCATGCTGGCCAGCACGCCCGGCAGGTGCGCGGCCAATCCAGCCGCGCCGATAAAGACCTGGACGCCTCGACCTTCGGCATCCGCCACGTACGAGCGGAGGGTGTCTGGCTGGCGGTGGGCACTGATGACGGATGCCTCCCAGCCGATGCCGTAGCTGTCGAGCACGTCGAAGCAGCCCTTCAGGCCGGGCAGGTCGGAGCGGGAGCCGCAGATGACGGCCACCCGGGCGGCATCGGTCACGGAGGGGAGTCTAGCCAGTGAACCGCAGGCGCATGATGCGCGCGTCCCGCCCCTGCGCCTTGGAGGGTCAGATGCCGCGCACGTCCCGCGACCCAGGCTTCTACCGCCACCCGGTCAACGTCAAGCTCGTCACCGAGGCGCCCTTTGGCGCGCGGATCGCCGACGCGATCACCGGCTTCATGGGGAGCTGGCGCTTCATCATCCTGCAGACGCTCGTGGTCCTGGCCTGGATCGCGGGCAACGTCATCGTGCTGCTCCACTTCGACCCGTACCCGTTCATCCTGCTCAACCTGGCCTTCTCCACGCAGGCGGCCTACGCGGCCCCGCTCATCCTGCTGGCCGGCAACCGCGCCGCGGTGCGCGACCGCCTGACGCTCGAGCACGCCGCCAGCGAAGCGGACGTGGAGGAGCGCCAGAACGAGGAGCTGCTGCGCGGGAACCGGCAGATCCTGGAGCACGTCGAGAGGCTGGAGGAGCGGATCCTGGCGCTGGAGCAACGGATCGTGGGGCGCCTGGAGTCCGGCGGCTAGCTCCCCGCCAGGCGCCCGACCAGCGGCGCCAGCTCGTCGACCTCGCCGAGCATGAGCGAGGTGATGCCGAGCTCCTCCCGGAGCCGATGCGCCTTCTCGGTCAGCTCGTCCAGGGAGCCGATCCAGATGTGCGGCGACTCGCGCAGCATCGCTTCGTCCGGCCGCTCCCCACTACGCGCCAGGATCTCGTCGGCGGCCTCGTGGAGCGCGCCGCTTACGTCGTCGGTGATTCGCGGCGCGACGCGCGAGGGATAGATGTTCAGCTGCAGCGCGTCGAAGCGCTCACCCGCCGCCTCGCGCACCCAGCCGATCTTCTCCACCGTCGCCGCCCACGACATGCTGTCGTTCTCGCCGCGCCCGTCGCGGCCGGCGCGCGGCGCCAGGCTGACGATCTGCGCCTCCCGCGCTGCGAGCTGCAGGACGCGCCTCCCACCGCCGCCGATCATGAACGGCGGGTGCGGCCGCTGCACCGGCTTGGGGGCGCCGTCGAGGTCGGTGATGGAGTAGTGCTCGCCCGTGAAGCTGAACGGCTCGTCGCCGAAATAGCCCTTCAGCACGGCCACAGCTTCGGCCAGCCTGCTGACGCGTACGCCCGGTGGGTCATAGGGAATGCCAGTGGTGTCGTACTCCGGCTTGTTCCAGCCGGCGCCGATGGCCACGTCCAGCCGCCCGTCCGACAGCAGGTCCACGGTGGCCAGGTCGTGGCCCAGCACCGCGGGGTGACGCAGGTCCTGGTTGATGACGAACGGCGCGACCCGCAGCCGGTCGGAGAGCGTCGCGACCATGGCCATGGCCGGCACGGGGGCCAGCTGCGGGACGATGTGGTCGGGGAAGACGATCGTGTCGAAGCCGGCGGCCTCGGCGCGCCGGATGCGCTCGGCGAACTCGCGCGCAGGCATCGGCTCCGAGGCCCCTCCCAGGAAACGGAACGGTTTCATGCGGCAACCTCCCTGGCCGCGATGTCGGTGCGGAACTGCCCACCGTCCAGCTCGGCGGCTGACACGCCGCGATAGGCAACCTCACGGGCCGCCGCCAGATCATCGCCCAGGCCCACGAAGGTCGCGACCCGGCCGCCGGTCGCCTCGTAACCACCGGCCGCCGCCCCCGTGGCGGCGTGGAAGCACAGCAGCGGGCCATCGTCGTCGCGGCTGGCCGGCTCGGCGCCGCGCAATTCGCGATCGATGGCCGGCGCATCCGGATAGCCTGCCGAGGCCAGCACCACCCCCACTGCCGCTCCTCGTCGCAGCGCCAGCGTCCCGGCCATCGAGCCGCGGTCACCCAGGGCGGTGGCGAGCAACGCCGAGGCCAGCTCGCCATCGAGCATGGGGAGCAGCACCTGTGCCTCGGGATCGCCGAAGCGGGCGTTGAACTCCAGCACCATCGGCCCGTCGTCGGTCAGCATCAGCCCCGCGTACAACACGCCGCGATACGGGATGCCGTCGCGGTCCATGCGCCAGGCGATCGGCTCGAACACCGAGGCCGTCACGTCTTCGAGCTCGCGCACGCCGAACCACGGGACTGGCGCGTACGCGCCCATGCCACCGGTGTTCGGACCGACGTCATCATCACCCAGGCGCTTGTAGTCGCACGCCGCTGCCAGGGGCATCACGGCGTCGCCCGAGACCAATGCAAAGGCCGATACCTCGCGCCCCGCCAGGCGCTCCTCCAGCACCAGCGTCGCCCCCGGCGTGGCGTCGTCCAGCAGCGACCGGATGGCCGCCTCCGCGTCATCAACCGACTCGGGCACCACGACGCCCTTGCCCGCGGCCAGCCAGTCGGCCTTGACCACCGGCGGACGCTCGAGCTCCCGAACATAGGCCAGCGCCGCGTCCGCATCGACGAAGCTGGCACTGGCCGCGGTCGGCACGCCGGCCCGCCCCATCTGCTCCTTGGCGAACGCCTTCGAGGACTCGAGGCGGGCCGCCGCACGGCTGGGGCCGAACACCGGAATCGAGGCGGTCGCGAGCGCATCGGCCACGCCGGCAGCCAGCGGCGCTTCCGGCCCGATCACCACCAGGTCGTACCGTTCCCGGGCGGCATGGCGTGCCACCGCTGCCGGATCGCGAGGGTCAAGGTCCGGAACCGTCTCCGCCACGGCTGGCGTCCCGCCATTGCCCGGCGCGACGCGCACCCGTCGCACGCCCTCGTCGCGGGCCAGCCGCCAGGCGAGCGCGTGCTCGCGGGCGCCGGACCCCAGGACCAGGATCTCCACCCGCTACGGCGTGGGACTGGCCGAGGGCTGGGCCGAGGACTGGCCGGGCGACGGATGCGGCGAGGCGCCCGTCAGCTCGGCCAGGCGATCGAGGATTGGCTGCAGCGCGTTCAGCTTCGCCTGGTAGGTGCCGAGGTCGCCATTGGCCAGCGCCTGCTGCGCCTCGGCGTACAGCCGCTGCGCCTCGGTCACCAGGCCGGACACGTCCTCCGGCAGCCCGCCGCCGCCTTCCGGTGGCGGCGTGCTCGTCTCGCCCAGCACCTGGCTGAGCGCCTGGTCGACGGTCTCGGCGAACGCGATGCGGTTCTGCGAGGCGAGGATGACGCGCTTGAACTCGGGCTGGCTGGTGGAGGTGGAGCGCAGGAAGATCGGCTCCATGTACAGCAGCGAGTCGCCCATGGGCAGCACCAGCAGGTTGCCCCGCACGACCGACGAGCCCGCCTGCGACCACAGGGTGAACTGGGCCGAGACGGTGCTGTCCTGGTTGATGCGGGATTGGATCTGGGCCGGGCCGAACGTGCTCGTATCGCTGGGAAAGCGGAATGCGATGCGCTCGCCGTAATGCCCCGGATCCATCCGGGCCGCCACCCAGGCGATCATGTTGTTGCGACCCGCGGTGACCATCGGCTGGATGAGGACGAACTCGGCGTCCGTCTCCCCGGGCAGCTTCATGATCACGTAGTACGGCTCGATGACTTGCACGCTGCCGCTCACATCGGTCTGCTGCGAGGCCAGCGCCCAGCGGTCCTGCTTCGAGTACAGCGTCTCGGCGCCCGCCTCGCTGGCGGCCACGTGGTACAGCTGGTACTGCTGGTTCTGGGCGGTGAACAGGTCCTCCGGGTAGCGCAGGTGAGCCCGCAGGTCTTCGCTCATGGCCGACATCGGCGAGAACAGGCCGGGGAAGATCCTGGCCCAGGCGGCGATGATGGGGTCGCGGTCGTCGACGATGTAGAGCT
>DASSEC010000222.1:0-8706 GCA_035696685.1 Candidatus Limnocylindria bacterium
AGACGAAGCATCGGGCCTGGGCGACGCGCCGTGGCCGCCGAACTACGTCAAGCAGCCCGGTGAGCCACCACGCGTGCAGCCGTCCAAGCGCCGCATGCCATGGCCGGAAGGCGCCGCACCGGGCAGCCGCGCCGGTGACCAGCCGCAGCAGATGCCTCCCCCGCCGGCGCGCCGCGCCGACGGCACAGTGGCACCCACCGGCCGGCGCCGGTCGTCGCAGCCGCTGATCGTGATCAGCCAGGCGAAGAAGAAGGCCGATGCGCTCGATGGCCTCGAGCGCTGGAAGCAGCGCCACCCCGATGCTGCGAAGCACATCGCCGAGGACGACGTACTGGTAGATGGCATGCGCGGGCGCTCATCGCTTTGGTACCGGGTCCGGGTCAACCTGCGCCACGTGCCGGAGGCTGACCGCCCGCCGGAGGAGAAGCCCGACCCGGACTACGACCTCTCGCAGGAGTGGTCGCGAGGCTGACGCCGCGCCGCTAGCCGCGTTGCTCCACCTGGAGTGCCCGCTCCATGCGGCGATCGGGCACGACCCACAGCACCACCACGACGCCGTAGATGGCCAGCGCCAGCCATGGCGCGACGAGCGCGATCGGAATGGCGACGGCAAAGAGCACTGGCGAGACCTTGCCCTTCACGTCGCGACCCACCAGCTCCGCGAGCACTGCTGGTTGTCCGGGACAGGCAATCAACGCCCGAACCACCCCGTAGTAAGCGATGGCTGCCAGCAACATGAGGACGCCGTAGGCGGCCACGGGGATCGGCGCAAAGCCTGAATCGCCGACCCATGCGGTCCCGAAGGGGACCAGCGACAGCCAGAAGAGCAGGTGCAGGTTCGCCCACAGCACGACGCCGTTCACGATGCGGGCGGTATGGAACAGGTGATGGTGGTTGGCCCAGTACGTGCCCAGCAGCGCGAAGCTCAGCGCGTAGATGCCGAAGGTCGGTGCCAGGTGGGACAGGTCCCCCAGCTCCACGCCCTCGGGCGGCCGCAGCTCGAGGACCATGATCGTGATGATGATGGCGATCACGCCATCGCTGAAGGCCTCGAGCCGGCTCTTGCTCATGCCCGAACTGTACCCACCTCGAGCGCGAGCTGGCGGCCAATGACCTTGCCGAGCCGAGCCACCTCGCGAGCGAGCGTAGGCCTTGTGGCGCCGCCGCGCGCCGCGAACTGGCCGACGCGAACGACGTCCTCCTCCAGCTCCCAGGTACCGCACACGACGCCGCGGGCGACGACGATGGGCGCGATCCACCCGCTCTGCTTGCTCACCGCGCGACGATGAGCCGCCGGGATGACGTGGGCATCCTCCGTCCCGGGCCCGAGCACCCACTGGTCAAAGCCGCCGAGCAGGCGGACGGCCTTCGTCGGCTTGGTGGCCGCCAGCGCGTCAGCGTGCTCCGCCAGGATGTAGGCGGGCTCGCCATCGAGATCCACCTCCATCAAGGCGTCGCCCATACCGCCGAACCACGTGCGCAGCGAGCGCTTCGAGACGCGACCCCGGGAGATGAAGTGGCCGAAGTGATCGACGGTAGCCGGCCCGTACGCCTCCAGGTAGGCCGTGATCGCGCGCGGCGCCGCCTCGTCCGGCTCCGGGACGCCGGCCCAGCGGCGGCTGGCCTGGTCGGGGCGCATGAACGTGACCCGGTTGCCCTGCGAGGGGCCGAAGCACAGCTCGCCGCGCCAGGCGAGCGGCTTGAACAGCGATCCCCAGCCGGACGCGAGCTCGGCTCGCAGGTGCCGCAGCTTCGGTCGCTTCACGATCGCGGCCGAGAGCTCCTCGCGGGTCAGGACGCGACCATCGAGCGCGTCCCAGGCGACCTCCCACATCTCGTCGAAGTCCGATGGGCGCAGGCCGAAGTACTTCTGCCAGCTGGGCACCTCCCACGAGCGGCCGGCGGCCAGCAGGGACAGGTAGTTGCCGGCGTCCTCCGGCGTGAGGTAATGGAGCGTGCCGCGCATGGCCCAGGTCTTGATCAGGTCGCCTGCCGCCAGCGCGTCGGCGACCTCGCCGGGCGCGGACCGCCGTTGGCGGAGCCGGATCGCCAGCTCGGCCGATGAGGCGACCTGCGCCTGCACCCCGCACAGGCGGCGGACGACATCGGTGAGCGGCACGTCCCCCAACGGGTCCAGGAAGTGGCGGCGCAGGCGCCACGCGAGCGCCTGCGGCCAGCTGATCCGCAGCGTCACTCGGCCAGCCGGGCCTCCAGCCGCGCCTTCACCGCCGGCCACTCGGCAGCGAGGATGGAGAAGTAGACACTGCTGCGCATGTACCCATCGGGCATGCGGAACTGCTCCCGCAGAACGCCCTCGCGCACGCCACCGATCCGCGCGATCGCCGCCTGCGATCGCTCGTTGCGCAGGTCGGTCTTCAGCGCCACGCGGTTGGCGCCCAGGTCATCGAAGGCGTACGTGAGCTGCAGCAGCTTGGCCTCGGTGTTCGCCGCGGTGCGCTGGTGCGACGGCGCGATCCACGTCCAGCCGATCTCCAGGCGTCCGTGCTCCGGCGCGATGTCCAGGAAGCGCGTCGAGCCCACGGCGCGGCCGGAAATTGCATCCACCGTGGCCCAGGTCACGTATTCGGGCTTCATCGCATCGACGAAGTACACATCCCACGCCGCTTGACCGCTGGACAGGTCCACGAACAGGTACCGGAAGGTGGCTGGGTCCTGGGCCGCGGCCGCCAGGAGGTCGTCGCGGTGGCGCTGCTCCATCGGCTCCAGGCGAACGTGCCGTCCGGTAAGCGTGACGTGCTCGGGCGGCTTCATCGGCTCGGGCGTCGTCGGCTCGGGCGTCGTCGGCTCAGCGGGCGGGGGCTCCTTCGCCTTCGCGGGCCGACACCGCCGCCTCGACCCAGGTCGGGATCTCGCGACGCAGCGTCGCCAGCGGCAGCGAGCCGTGGCCCAGCACCTCGTCATGGAAGGCGCGCAGGTCGAAGCGGTCGCCCATCTTCTCGGACACCTCACGCCGCGCGCGCTCGATCTCGCGCTGGCCGATCTTGTACGAGAGGGCCTGCCCCGGCCAGATCGTGTAGCGGTCCACCTCGATCTCGGCGTCGACCATGGGCAGCGTGCCGCGGTCGTGCATGAAGGTGATGGCCTTCTCGCGATCCCAGCCCAGCGCGTGCAGGCCCGAATCCACCACCAGGCGCGAGGCGCGGAACGCCTGGGCGTCCAGCATCCCGAGCCGCTCGCGGTCGTCCAGGTAGAGGCCCATCTCATCGGCCAGGCGCTCGCAGTAGAGGCCCCAGCCCTCGACGTAGGCCACGCCGGCCAGGCGCCCGCCCAGCGTCCGGAAGCGCGGCAGACCGGTCAGCTCCATCTCGATGGCGATCTGGAAGTGATGGCCCGGCGTCGCCTCGTGGAAGGTGATGGCCGCGATCTTGTGGAGCTGACGCTCCTCCGGCTGGTAGGTATTGATGTAGTACTGGCCCTGCCGTGAGCCATCGAGCGAGGGCTGCATGTAGAACGCCGGCGGCGTCTCGCGCTCGCGGTACTCCTCGACGGGGACGACCACGCAGTTGTCGGAGGGCAGCCGGCCGAAGTAGTTCGGCGCCTCCAGGTAGGCGCGCTCCGTCTGCTGCCTGGCCAGCTCGACGATGGCCTCGCGCGAGTCGGTGTGGTTGGTCGGATCCGTCTGCAGCGCGGCCTTCAGCGCATGGCGGTCGGGGTGGCCGAGCCGATGGGCGATCTCGTCCATCTCCGCCTCGATCCGGCTCAGGTCCTCCAGGCCGAAGGCATGGACTTCCTTTGCCGTGGTCGCGACGGTGGTCTGCATGCGGATGGCGAGCCGATAGAGGTCCTGCCCGTCCGGCACGCCGCCGATGCCAGGCTCCGCCTGGGCATGAGGCTCGTACTCATTCGCCAGGAAGTCGCGCAGTCGCTGCAGCGCCGGCTTGACGTGCTCCTCCACGGCCGCGGCCACACGCGCGCGCGCCTCGTCATCGGCCACGTGGGCCAGCGCGACTGCCGGGAACTGGTCCGTTGGCGTGGCCGCCAGCCGCTCGATCTGCTCGATCTGCTTGCGCACCGGGATGGCGGCGCCGGTCCTGCCGTCGGTGAGCCCCTCGCGCAACGTGTCGATGTACTGGTCCACCGCCGTCGGATACGCCGCGAAGCGCTTCAGCAGCTTCTCCAGGCCCTCCGCCGACTCGGCGATCTGGTACTGGGCCACCATCACCGGCATCAGCTGCACGCCGCTGATGTGGTTGATCGCCATCTGGTAGAGCTTCTTCTCCTGCGCCTCCAGCTGGTTGCGCGCGACCAGCAGCAGCATGTCGCGGGTGATGACCTGCTCCGGCTCCAGGCCCTCGGCGCTGATCGGCTCGACCTCCTCCAGCAGCGCCCGATAGACCCGCTCTTCCTCCGCGCGGCCGTCCGCACCGATGTCGGGCAAGCGATCGTCGAAGCGGTTGTCGCCCAGGATGGTGGCGAAGATGGGGTCGCGCTCGAGCACGCCCTCGAAGAAGCGGTCGGCGATCTCGTTGATGGCAGCGTTCGGATCGGTGGCGTTCACTTGGCGCAGAGACCTCGTTGCATGATCATCCTCGGGATGGTGAGTGTAGCGGCGCCATTGCACCGGCATCGAAGGCCAGCCGGTACATCGAAACCCTGCGGCGTCCCTAGCCGTCCGCTCCGCGCAGTACCCAGACCTGCTCCCTGCCGTACGCGGGTGATCCGCCTGAGAAGTCGCCGAACTCGTCCACCACTTCGAGGCTAGCCAGCTCGAAGAGGAGGCGCATCTCGCTCCGCAACGACCAGCGCAGGGTGAGCCGCTCGGTGTCCGTGCGAACCGCCTCGCCAGCGGGGTCGATCTCCGTGAAGGTCCAGTCCTCGACGATCAGCTGACGAGCTGGATCCGGCATTCGACGTGCGACCTCCCATCGGACACGGTTTCCGGTCCTGGGATGGACGACCTCGCCGCCGCGCGGAGGGTCGTCCTCGCTTGGCACCACAAGGTCCAGACGCGGATCGAACAGGTCGAGGATGAGGCGACCTTCGGGACGCAAGTGGGATCGAAACACCGCGAGGACCTGCCTCTGCGCGTCGGTGCTGAGCGCGAACTGGAAGACTCGAGACGGCGCGACGATGAGCGCAAAATCGCGCCCGAGGTCGAGCGTCATCATGTCGGCGTGCCGAAACGAGAGGCGTGCCGCGACGTCGGCTGGTAGCGCAGCTCGGTGCTCTGCAGCAAGCCGGAGCATCGGCGATGAGACGTCGACACCGACAACCTCGTGACCGTCCGACGCGAGCGCAAAGGCCACCCGACCGGTGCCGCACCCCACGTCGAGGATGGGGCCGCCCGTTTCCGCCGCGAGAGCGCGGTAGAACGCCACGTCGTCGCCGGCGTCAGCGCCCGCCCGCAGGGTCGCCCCCAGCGCGTCATAGGTCTCGCTGTGCAGGCTGTCGGCCTCGTAGAAGCCGCGCGGCTGGCCCATCTCGTCCGCCGCCGCCGTCACCCGAACAGGTCGGCCAGCAGGGCCGCAGGCGTCTCCTCGAGCTGGTCGTAGCGGCAGTCGGCGGGCGACTTGTCCGGTCGCCAGCGCTTGAAGGTCGTGCCGTGGCGGAACCGGTCGCCCTGCAGGTGGTCGAACGCCACCTCGCACACCAGCTCGGGGCGCAGCGCTTCCCACGACAGGTCCTTGCCGCGGTTCCAGCGGGAGCCGGCGCCCGGCATCCGCTTGCCCTCCCACTGCGCCTCGAACTCCTTCCACTCCTTCCATGGATGGTCATCCAGCGCGTTGGCTCGGTACGGCTCGATGAAGGAGACGAGCTCGCGGCGCTTGTCCATGGTGAACGAGGAGGTCACGCCCACGTGCTGCAGCTGGCCGGCGTCGTTCCACAGGCCCAACAGCAGCGAGCCGATCATGGTGCCCGGGCCGTTCTTGTGCCAGCGGAAGCCGGCCACCACGCAGTCGGCGGTGCGCTGGTGCTTGACCTTGGCCATCTCGCGCTTGCCGGGCAGGTAGCGCAGGTCGTGGCGCTTGGCCACCACGCCATCCAGGCCGGCGCCCTCGAACACGTCGAACCACTCGCGCGCGATGGCCGGGTCGGCGGTCGCGGGCGTGAGCAGCACGCCGTCCGGCGGCGAGACCAGTAGCGCCTCCAGCGCGGCTCGGCGCTCGTCCAAGGGCGCATCGCGCAGGTCCTGGTCTCCGGTGGCCAGGCAGTCGAACGCGACGAACGACGCTGGCGTCTCCTTGGCCAGCATCGCCACGCGGGAGGCCGCGGGGTGGATGCGCAGCAGCAGGGACTCGAACTGGAGCGCGCCATCGCGCGCGATCACGATCTCCCCGTCCAGGACGAAGCGGGCGTCGGGCGAACCCACCGCGCGAAGTGGCTCGATGAGCTCCGGGAAATATCGGTCCAGTGGTTTCAGGTCCCGAGATTGCAGGTAGAGCTCCGGCCCGTCGCGAAAGACGAGGGCCCGGAAGCCGTCCCACTTGGGCTCGTAGCGCCACCCGTCGCCGACGGGGAGCTCGGGCGTGGGCTTGGCCAGCATCGGCTCGATAGGAGGAGCAATCGGGAAGGGCATGGGCGCCGATGATACGCGGCGCCATCGGCCATACTCCCGCCGCCATGGGTATTCAGATCCAGTTCCTGGGTGCCGTAGGCACCGTCACCGGCTCGCAGTTCCTGGTCACCGCCGGCGAGCGGCATGTCCTGGTCGACTGCGGCATGTTCCAGGGCTCGCCGGAGGAGGTGAGCCGCAACCGCATTCCGTTCGCGTTCGAGGCCGGCAGCATCGATGCGCTGCTGCTGACCCACGCGCACCTGGACCATTGCGGCCGGATACCGGCGCTGGTGAAAGCCGGCTACCACGGGCCGATCTTCACCACCGCGGCCACCGCGGACCTGACCGAGATCGTGCTGCGCGACGCGGCCAAACTGCAGGCGGAGGCCGAGGCCCGCTGGCGTCGCAAGCACCCCGACCAGGCAGCCGCCCAATCGCCGGAGCTGCAGGACGAAGAGGTAGGGGTCGAGGGCGAGGAGGCTGACTCAGCGCCCCCTCGCGACGACGAGTCGATGCCGGAGCAGATGCGCACTGCGAAGCCGAGCGGCATGACCATGACCCAGGCTGCGCTCTACGACGAGCGCGACGTGGACCAGACCGTGCGCCAGTTCCACGCCGTGCGCTACCAGGAGACGACCGAGGTCGCGCCCGGCATCCATGCCACCTTCCACGATGCCGGGCACATTCTGGGCTCGGCGATCATCGAGCTGCGCGTGACCAATGGCGACGCCACCACGACCGTCGTCTTCTCCGGCGACCTGGGCCGCAGCCAGACCCCGATCGTGGCCGATCCGACGCCCATCAGCCACGCCGACTACGTGCTGGTCGAATCGACCTACGGCAACCGCGAGCACGCCCCGCACGAGGAGGCGATCGAGCAGCTGGTCACCACCATCCACGCCGTCAGCGACTCCCGCGGTGTGCTGCTGGTGCCGTCCTTCGCCATCGGGCGCACCCAGGAGCTGGTCTGGGTGCTGGACGAGCTCCTCCGCGACCAGCGCATTCCCCACCTGCCCCTGTACCTGGACTCCCCGATGGCCTCACGCGCGAGCGACGTCTACCTGCGCCACCCCGAGGTGTACGACGCCGAGACGCTGCAGCTCCTGCAGGCCGGAGACTCACCGTTGGTCTACCCGGGCGAGGAGTACACGAACACCGTCGACCAGTCGAAGGCCATCCGCACCCAGCCGCGGCCGATGATGGTCGTCGCCAGCTCCGGCATGCTGACCGGGGGTCGGATCATGCACCACCTGAAGGACTTCCTCCCCGATCCCGCCTGCACGCTGCTGTTCATCGGCTACCAGGCCGAAGGCACCCTGGGCCGCCACCTGCAGACCGGCGGCAAGACGGCGCGTATCGACCACGAGGAATACGAGGTGCGGTGCAGGATCATCTCGATCTCCGGCTTCTCCGCCCATGCCGATGAGCACGAGCTGGCGGCATGGCTCTCGCACTTCGCCGCGGCTGGTGGGACCGATGCGTCCCATGGCCAGCCGAAGCGCGTCTTCCTGGTCCACGGGGATCCCGACGCTGCCTCCGCCTTCGCCGAGCGGGTGCGGCGCGAGATCGGCTTCGAGGTGGCGCTGCCGCACTACCGAGAGGTGGTCACCCTGGCCTAGGGCGCGCGAAGTGGGCGCCAGATGGGCGCGCGAAGTGGGCGCCAGATGGGCGCGCGGCGCGGATTACTGGCTGCCCTGCAGGACGGTCTCCCCGCCGCCGCCCGCCTGGCTGGCGAGCGACACGCCCAGCGTGAACGGGCCCTCGATCCCCTGGACACGCTCCACGGCGCCGCCCCAATAATCGAGTCCGCCGCCGCGGTACAGCTTGCCGATGCGTTCGGGTCCCTTGCCCTGGTCGATCCAGCAGCGGTACTCGTAGCCGGCAGGCGCCGCTGGCAGCCCGCTGGCGAGCATGACCAGCTCACCCCGGGCGGCGGACAGAAGGACGGTGCCCGATGCGGTGCCGCCGCTCCCCGGCGCGGACAGTCGGACGAGCTGCGCGTCGGGCGCCATGCCAAGCCGCAGCGTCCAGTCGGCGATGGCGCTGAGGCCCTCGAGCTCCCTGTGCTGCGTGGCGATCTGCGCGTCGGCCGCATTGATGCGCGCGTCGAGCGCGCGCCACACGACGACGCCGCTGATCGCGGCTGCCGCCGCGGCGCTGAGCGCCGCAGCCGGGATGAGCGCCAGCCA
>DASSEC010000223.1:0-7239 GCA_035696685.1 Candidatus Limnocylindria bacterium
CGTAGCTGCTGATCCCCAGCGCGATCAGGGCCGCGCACGCCACCACCAGCCGCCAGTTGCGCCAGAGGTGCCGGTCCACCAGCAGCACCCAGGCGGCGATGCCGAAGGCGGTCAGGCCGATGAGCGGATGGTTCGCCATGCCCAGGCCGAACGTCAGCGCCGCCGACGCCAACCAGCGTGACGCGCGTGGGGACGCCTCGGCCACGGCCGTGCGCCAGCTGACCAGCAGCCACACCAGCAGGGCAGCCAGCAGGATGTGCAGGGCATGGACGTCGGCGCGGACGGCGTTGCGCCACGGCTCGGACGCGAACGCGAACACGAGGCCGGCGATGCCCGCCGCCGCCGCGACCGTCCAACGATGCCGTTCGATGGCGAGCTGGCCGACGATGAGGACCGTCAGGCCCGAGGCCAATGCCACGCAGACGCCCGAGAGCAGGTTCATCCGCCACGCCACGCCCCCGAAGGGCAGCAGGTGGCTCCATGCCCAGCCCACCAGGGTGTACAGGGGGAAGCCGGTCGGATGGAAGATGGACAGCGTGTAGGGCACCGTCTGCGCCTCGCCGGTATCCCAGAAGCCGGTGGCCGAGAGCATGGTGCGCAGGTACATGGCCAGTGCCACCAACGTGACGGCGGCGGCGCTCCAGGCGACCTCCGGCGTGGCATATGGAAGCGGTGACCCTGGCCGTGGGACAGGCGCAGCGGACGCAACCGGGGCCGATCCGGGGGCGTCCGGGCCCCGATGTATACTCACCGCCACCTTGGCGTGGACGACCATCCGGCACCCGTGACGGGGCCGGAAGCGATGACCCGCGACTCCGTGAGGCGGCGGGGCGCGGGGCCTTCGGGTCTCCCCCTGGCGCGCGACGCGGTCGCGACCCTCATCGTCATCATCATCGGCGGGCTGCTCCTGCGCGTCGTGGTGGGCGGCTTCCTGCTCCCGCTGTCCGGATTCCGCACCGACGTCGGTGACTTCACCGCCTGGGCGCAGCGCATGGCGTCCGGCGGGCCGGGCGCATTCTACTCAGCGGGCTACTTCGCGGACTATCCGCCTGGTTACCTCTACGTGCTGTGGGTGCTGGGCACCATCGGCCGGACCTTCCAGGCCCTCGGCGGCGTGGACATCACCTTCGGCCTCGTCAAGATCCCGGGCATCCTGGCCGACGGTGGCGTGGCCGTCATGCTCTTCCTGTACTCCCGCCGCTTCCTGGATGGCAAGTTCGGGACCTGGAGCGGCGAGCAGGTCGGGCTACTGGCGGCGGCGGTCTACCTGCTGAACCCGGGCACCATCTTCAACTCCGCGGTGTGGGGCCAGATCGACTCGGTGGGCACGCTGGTCGTGCTCGCCACGCTGTACTGGCTGGCACGCGGCTGGACGGAGCTCGCCGCCCTGGGTGCGGTGGCCGCGTTCCTGATCAAGTTCCAATTCGTCTTCGTCATCCCCATCGTGCTGGTGGTGGGGCTGAAGCGGCATCTCTTCGGGCGCTCGGCAGACCCGGAGCAGGATGGGCGACGCGACCTGTTGCGCGTCCTGACCTCCCTGGCGGTGGGCCTCAGCTCGCTGGTGGCGCTGATCTGGCCGTTCGGCCTGAGCCTGTACGCCCCCGGCGACATCGTCCACGGTCTCTACCAGAAGCTCGAGGATGCGTCGCGGACCTACGCGGGCCTCTCCATCAACGCCATCAACCTGTGGCGGAACGGGTGGAGCCACCTGTCGACCGGCTTGGCCTGGGGCTGCGACGCGCCGTCGACCCCACCGGCGACCGATTGCGTGAACGGGGCCGGCGTGGCGTTCACCATCGGCTCCGCGGTGGTCAGCTGGCAGACCGTCGGCTTCATCCTGTTCGCGGCAGTCGTGCTCGTCGCCCTGTGGCAGCTGGCGCGGCGGGACGATGCCGAAGGCCTACTGCTCGGCGCGCTGCTGCTGGCCGTCGCCTTCTTCGTCCTGCCGACCCGCGTGCACGAGCGCTACATGTTCCCTGCCCTCGCCCTGGCGGCGCCGTTGATCCTGCGACGCTGGCACATTCCGGGCGGGGTGCTTGGCGCCTCCACCGTGGCTGCGGCGGCGCTGGCCCTGCTGCTCTACGTGGTCCCGTCGGGAGACGCGCAGGACGGGTCGGCCATCTGGCGCATCGCCACCCTGGGGATCGCCGCGGTGCCGATCCTGCTCGCCACCTGGGGCGGCGGCGCCCTCTACGCCCTGCTGTCGCTCTCCTTCTTCGCCAACGTGTACTGGGTCTACACCGCCGACTGGTCGTTCGTGCAGGGCACCGTGATCAACCCCGGCGTCAATGGCCAGCCCATGGCTCGCGATCCGTTCCTGGGCGCGACCCTGCTCAGCGACGCTGGCGTGTGGCTGGTAGCCGGCATGATCGTGGTGGTGCTGGGCATGCTGGCCTGGCGCGCCCTGACCTACGCCGCCGAGGGCGGTCCCGCCTGGCTGCCGGCGCTCGCCGGGCCGATGCGGACGGGTCCCGAAGCGGCTGGCGCCGCAGCTCCAGGAGGTGCCCCACGCCTGACAGGGGCGAGCGCGGCGCTGGCGCCTGCCCAGCGCGTGGCGGATGAGGAGGAAGACCTCGACGAGTACGCCTGGCCACGCACCTGGCGCCTGCCCTGGTACGAGCGCTTCCGCGCCTGGCTGCAGCCGGACCGAGCCGATCCGTACCTGCGCGAGCGCGGCCGGCGCATCGACCGGCTGGACGTGGCGCTGATCGTCGGCCTCGTGCTGTTCTCCTTCGTCTTCCGCCTGTGGCGGCTGGACACGCCGCGCTCGATGCACTTCGACGAGGTCTATCACGCCCGCTCCGCCACCGAGTGGCTGGCCGACTGGCAGGAGGGCTGGACGCGCGACACCTATGAGTGGACGCACCCGATGCTGGCCAAGTACCTCATCGCGGCGGGCATCGTGGCGTCGGACCCGAACAAGGTCATCGGCCAGACAGCCATCCCCGCGCCGTTCGCCACAATGGCCGTCGCGTCGCAGCGCGCCGAGGACGGGATCGCCGAGTCCATCGTCTTCGGGGCGTCGGGTCGGACCATCACCGCCCTGACCGTGCTCGGGGGCCAGGTCGTGGCCCAGTGGCCCGCACCGGGCGAGGTCGCCAGCCTGGCGTTCGACCCGGACAACCATCGGCTGCTGGTCGGCCTTGCCAAGAACGGAACGGTGCGCACCTACGACACGCAGGCGTTCCTGAGCGCCACGGGCGCGCGCGACCCGCCGCCGCCAGGTCAGGACCTCGAGACCGGCCTGCGCGGGGTGCTGCAGATCGATGTCCCGGCCGGGCAGCCCAACACCCTGTTCCGCGGTCCGGACGGGATCGTGGCCACCGAGCGCGCGACCGGCCTGGAGTTGGCCCGCACCGGTCTCGTCGCCGGCGGCGTGGGCTACGTGCCCGCCACCAGCCAGAACGACGTCAGCACGGGGCCGTTCGTGGTCGCCACCGACATGAAGGCGGGCCGCCTCGCCCTGCTGGATCCCGCCTCGCTTCAGCCCATCAAGTCGGGGAACGGCGGCGAGCGGACCGAGGCGCTGCTATCGGCACCCATCGGCCCGATCCAGGTCCGCGGCCAGGGCGATGACCTGCAGGTCTGGGTGCCCGTCGGCCCGCTGAAGGCCGACAGCGAGCACGGTCCCGTGCAGGGCGGGATCAGCGTGTTCGACGAGAAGGTGAACGTCATCGACACGGCGCCGCTGCCGGGCCGCCCAGCGCTGATCGGCTGGAACCCCGTCGTGAACATGATCTACATCGCGGGTCACGACACGAGCAGCGACCAGCCCGCGGTCTGGACCGTGCAGCCCATCGGCAACGGCGGCTCGCAGAGCGCCGGCTTCGCGACGTTCGACACCACGCTGCTGCCAGGAGCCGCGCAGGCCCTGGCCTTCGACGTCAACGACCACGACCAGGACGCGGACCACGAGCGGCTACTCGTCGCCACCGAGGCCGGCGCCAGTGCTGGTTCGCTGGTCCAGATCGACGCGGGCAGCAACGCGTTCGCCTGGCGCATCTCCGGCGTCGTGTTCGGCTCGCTGCTGGTGGGCCTGGTCTACCTGCTGGCGCTGGCCATGTTCCGGCGCCGGCGAATCGCGGTGCTGGCGGCCATCTTCGTGGCGGTCGACGGGATGAGCTACGTGATGAGCCGGATCAGCATGAACGACATCTTCGTGGCCTTCTTCATCATGGCCGCGTACCTGGTCTTCTGGCAGATCTGGTCGGGCCGATGGGCGCGCAGCGCCTGGTGGGCGCTTCCCCTCGTTGGCGTGCTCATCGGCCTGGCCGCTGCCAGCAAGTGGGTGGGCATCTATGCCCTGGCCGGCATCTGGATCCTGGTGCTGGCCCGATCCGCTCTCGGCCGCTTCCTGCTGGTCGCGATGATCGGCCTGGTGGCGGTGGTCGCGGGCATCGACGCCCCATGGCCGTTCACCGTCCTCGTCCTCGGAACGCTGGCCCTGGCGTTGCTGATCGTCTGGGTGCGCCCCATCCAGCTGGAGCTGGCCGATCTGATCGGCCTGGCGGCCAGCGTGGCGGTCATCTCGGGGATCGGCCTGGCCTTCGCGGCGGCCTACAACCAGGTGCCGGACGCGCGGACACCGAACGGTGCGGTGGAGCTCGTATTCGGGGTGCTGGCCCGTGGCGCGCAGGCCGCGTGGCCGGCCTGGATCATGCTCGCCGTGGCGGGGGTGCTGCTCCTGCTGCGGGCCGCCCGGTCGCTGCGCGACCCGGACAGTGACGGGCGCTGGATGCAGCCCGGGGAGCTGAGCGGCTTCGCCTGGCCGTGGATCGGGGCCTGCCTGGCCGTCATCCCGCTGCTGGTCTACTTCATCGCCTACATCCCATACCTCGAGCTCGGCCACCACATCGCCGGGGCGTCAGCCGGGCCCGGCTACGGCTGGACGCTTGACGAGCTGCACGCCCAGATGTTCGGCTACCACTTCGGCCTGCAGGCCGGCCACCCGTCCAGCTCGCCGTGGTGGAGCTGGCCGCTGGACCTCAAGCCGGTCTGGTTCTACGGGCACGACTTCGACGGGCGGCGTGTCGGCGTCATCTACAACGGCGGGAACCCGATCCTGTTCTGGGCCGGGGTGCCGGCCATCATCTGGTGCGCCTTCCAGGCGTGGCGACGCCGCTCGCCGGCGCTGGTGCTGCTGGTGGTGGCCTTCGCCTTCCAGTTCCTGCCCTGGACCCGGATCGAGCGGGCCACGTTCGCGTACCACTACCTGACCGCGCTCATCTTCGCCATGGTGGCGGTCGCGTACGCGGTGGACGAGGCGCTGCGCTCGTGGAGCTGGCGCCCGTATGCGATCGCCTACCTGGTGCTGGCCGCCACCGCCGGCTTCCTGGTCTATCCCCTGGGATCGGCCATGGCCATGCCGGACTGGTACATCAACGCCGCGCGCTCGTACCCGCCGTGGAACTACGCGTTCCAGTTCCCGCTGCCGCCCCAGGGGCCGCGCAGCGAGCTCGTGAGCACCAACGCGCTCAAGCTGGCCGCCGGGACGCTGGTGGCCATCAGCGCCGCGGCGTTCGCCCTGTTCGGCCGCTCCCTACTCGGGCCGCGGCCGCCGCATGGCGATGACCAGCAGGACCAGCCCGACCAGGACGAGCGCTACCGGCCACACGAAGCGCCGGTCGAAGGCGGGCAGGTACTGGTCGATCAGGAACCACACGCCGGCGGCGATCAGGATCAGCCCGAAGATCAGCGCGCCACCTGAGCCCCCGGATCGATGGCGCGGCGGTGGGGTCACCCACGCCGGTGCCGGCGCTTCCCAAGCTGGTGCCGCCACGCCCGGCTCTGGCGCTGCGGGGGTCGGCGGCACGCCGGCGTCCCCTGCCGGCGGCGGCGCGCCCGCAAATGCTGGCCCAGGCGGTGCGGGAGGACCGGCGGGACCCGCCGGTCCGGCATACGGGCTCTCCGGCACCACGATCCACATCACGATGTAGAGCAGCACGAACAGGCCACCGGTCACGATGCCCAGGATCGCCCAGATGACGCGGACGATGGACGGGTCGACGTCAAGGTACTCGGCCACGCCCCCGGCCACGCCGCCCAGGACGGAGTCGTGTCGGGATCGGTAGAGGCGCCGGTTCATGAGCAACCATCCTCCGGGTTCAGGGTGAAGCTGGCCGCGTTGCCCTCGACTTCCAGCACGATCTTGTGGGCCGCCGACGCGAAGCTGGGGGTGACCCAGGTGTCGTTGCCCTGCTGTTGCAGGCCGCGCTCGGCCAGGTTATGCGAGAACGCCACGCTTGAGTTGACCGTGATCTGGAGCCCTGCGCCGCTCGCGGCGCACAGGTTCATGGCCCCCGCATTCGATTGCATGCTGCCGGCGACGTCGGAGTCGCCGTCGGCCACGACATTCGCCGACCCGGCGTTGAGCTGGATGTGGAGGTCGGCGACCTGCGCACCGTCCAGCAGCAGGTCGGTGTCGCCGGCATTGGTCGTGAGGTTGATGCTGCCGAAGGTGCCGCCCCGGGCGTCGAGATGCGCATCGGCTGCGTTCAGGGTCGCGCTCAGGTCATAGGCCACCTCGCGGCCGAGCTGCACGGTCCAGGCCTCACGGTCATGACCAAACGGGAGGCCGTTGTCGTGCGAGCGGATCTCCAGCGAGTTCGCGCCGCCGCCGAGCGATGGCTGGTCGCCGCTGCTGACGGCGGTGTCCGCGCGCCAGGTGGCGCCGTCGACCATGGACATGCTCAGGTTGCCGCACGTCAGCTCCAGCGTCACCGAGGCCTGCTGCCCGGTGAACGAACCGTTTGCCGTCTCGGAGCTGCCGGGCGTGCCGCTGCAGCTCCCGATCCCGTCAACGGGCACGCCGGCGATGAGCGCCCCGCCGGCCAGTCCCACGATCACGCCCGCCGCCAGGCCACCGAGCCAGGCGAACGGCGTCCGCGCGAGGACGATGGACAGGCCAATGGCGATCAGGACCACCGGCCAGAGCTGCCACGCGCGTGAGAGAACGGATTTGTCGATCCAGCCCTGGGACGCGGCCAGCGCCACGACGCCGGCGGTGATCAGGGCGACGCCCCAGAACAGCAGCCCGCGATTGATGTGCATCGGGGTCCCTCCGGTGTTCCCCCTGCTCGGAGGCCCATTGTCGCACCCCTGTCTTTGCCGGCGGTCAGGGCCACATGGCCCTAACCTTGACATCGCCGACGGCCGGGTCGTAGACTCCCGCGGCGGCCAACCGTTTGCAGATCGCTGCTTCGGCGCGCCGTCCGGCCACTCAACCACCTAGCTGAGGGA
>DASSEC010000224.1:0-2320 GCA_035696685.1 Candidatus Limnocylindria bacterium
GAGCGTCCGGCGGCGCAGCACCTCCAGCCACACGAACGCGGCGACCGCGACGACGAGGATCCAGATCGGGTTGCGCGTCCACGGCACCGGGCCCCAGATGACGAGCAGCAGCAGCAGGAACCCCAGGGCGACGCGCGTCGCCGCGGGACGATCGCGGAACACGGGTGCGGCGCTCTGGCGCGCCGAGGTCGCCCACCGCCCCGGGCCGAACAGCCACGCGCCGAGGACGACGATCAGGCCGAGCAGGATCGAGCCCCACGCGACGTCGGTGAGCAGCGAGGTGCCGATGGCGAGGGTTGCCTTGGCCGCGGGGCGGATGTTCGGTGCGTCGGCGAGGGAGTTGACGACCGCGTCGCCGCCGAGGCGGCGCGCGGCGAGCACGGCAACGCCGGCGAAGATCGCGCAGCCGCCGCACCACACGACCGTCTTGCGGCGGTCGGCCGACAGGAAGATGGCCGTCCCGAAGAGCACCACGGCGAGCGGGAGCAGGATCCAGGGCAGCGTTCGCAGGGTGTGCACGGCGTCCTGGCCGGTCTTCAGCTGGTCGGAGCGCAGGATCTGCAGTTGGCGGTACTGCGGTGGCAGCTTGTCGACGACGCCGGCAGGCAGCCCGGTGCCGTCCGCCACCTGCCTGAGCAGGGCCTCCACGTCGAGGTTCACCTGCCCGCCCGCTGCGACGTCACCGTCGAGGATCTTCAGCAGCACCTTGTGTGCGCCCTCGTTGGCCTTCTCCCATGCCGCGAGGGCGGCATCGGAGCCCAGTATCTCGGGGACGCGCTGGCTGGCGGCCTGGCGCACCGCGGCCGCGGCGGGAGCGGCCAGCCCCTGCAGCTGCGGCGGCAGCGCTTGGCGCACCTGCTCCTCGACGGGTGCGCTCTGGTAGAGCCGGTCCAGCAGGGCGCTGGACAGCGCTTTGCGGATCGCCTCGTCGCGCAGCAGCGCGTCGCTCGTCTGCACCCAGTTCTTGGTGTCGAGCATCTGGCGATTGGTCCAGATGGCGACTCCGGCGACCGTCCAGAGCAGCGTGGCCAGCACCAGCAGTACCACGACGGCGATGCGCTTGGTGACGCGCGTCATGCCGCGATGTTCGGAGGCGACGGGGTGATTGGCCCTCACCCCGCCTGGGTGAAGTGCCGGCACCACCGGCTTGCACCTGCGCGCGCCATTGCCCGGGCTCCCCCCGCGTTGCGAACGTTGACCGGTGCGCTCGACGCTCCTCGCCTCGATCCTCCTGGTGCTCGCCGCCGGAGTGCTGACCGCCTGCGGCCAGTCGAAGGCCGACAAGGCCCGCGATCAGGTCTGCGAGGCCCGCGACGACATCGGCCAGCAGGTCGAGAGCCTGCAGGAGCTGACCCTCACCACGGCGACGACCGAGAAGGTCCAGGACAGCCTGCAGGCGATCCAATCGGACCTGAAGACGATCTCGAGCGCGTCCGACGACCTCTCCGCGGACCGCAAGAAGGACGTCCAGGCCGCGAACGACGAGTTCACCGCGAAGATGGCCCAGATCGGCCAGGACTTCGGCAACAGCCTGTCGATCGAGGGCGCGGCGACCCAGGCCAAGGCCGCGCTCGAGCAGCTCGCCCAGAGCTACCGCAGCACGTTCGGCCAGCTCGACTGTTCATAGTCCCGGCATGGCGACCGCCGACGCTCGCGTCCGCCTGGGAGACAGGCTCGAGCGGGCGATCGAGGAGCGCACAGACGTCGAGGGTGCGATAGAGCGGGGGACCGCCGAGCAGCGGCCGCGCTCGGGCCTGAAGCGCACGCTGTTCTGGCTGGTCGTCACCGGCGTGTCGCTGTACCTGGTGGCCCCGAGCGTGCTCGAGGTGCTCAGGTCGTGGCGCAGGATCCGCGAGGTCGGTCCCGAGTGGCTGCTCGTCATGGCGGCATTGCAGGGCGCCACCCTGGCCTGTCTGTGGGCGCTGCAGCTCCTGGCGCTGCACGTGCGCAGCTGGTACGCGGTGGCGAGCTCGCAGCTCGCGGGCAACGCGCTGTCGAAGATCGCGCCCGGAGGCGGTGCCATGGGCGCGGCGCTGCAGTACCGGATGCTCGTGCAGGCGGGCATGTCGCGCGGCCCGGTGGTCGCGGGCCTGACCGCCGCCAGCCTGCTCGTGTTCGCCGTCGTCCTGGCGCTTCCGGTCCTCGCGCTGCCCGCGCTCGCGCGCGGCGCCGTCGACCGCGATCTCCTGGAGGCCACCGTCGTCGGGCTCGTGGTCTTCGTCGCGCTGTTCGCGTTAGGCGTGCTGATGGTGGTGTTCGACCGCCCGCTGCGCTGGGTCGGCAGGGCGATCCAGCGGATCCGCAACAGGCTGCGGCGGGG
>DASSEC010000225.1:0-2132 GCA_035696685.1 Candidatus Limnocylindria bacterium
CATGGCGATCTTCGGAGTGCCCGCCTTGCACGAGGATGACGCGCTGCGCGCATGCCGCGCCGGCGTGGAGATTCGCGATCGCCTGGCGAGCCTCGAGCACGAGATTCGGGCTGCCCAGGGCGCCACGATCGAGTGGCGAATGGGCATCAACACCGGCGAGGTGGTCGTGGGGGACACTACCGCGCGCCAACGGATCGTGACCGGCGACGCCGTGAACGTTGCCGCGCGGCTCGAGCAGGCGGCCGCTCCCGGCGAGATCCTGCTCGGCGCCGAGACGCATGCCCTGGTGCGCGGCAGCGTCGAGGCCGAGCCGAGGGCCCCGCTGACCCTGAAGGGCAAGGCCGACCCCGTCGCCGCGTGGCGGCTCACCTCGGTCCTGTCCTCGCCCGCGCGCCACGCGCGACCGATGGAGGCACCGCTGGTCGGCCGCAAGCGGCCGTTGCGCCTGCTGGAAGAGGCCTTCAACGAGGCGATCGAGGAGGGGGTCTGCCACCTCTTCACCATCATCGGCGTCGCCGGCGTGGGGAAGTCCCGCCTGGTCGACGAGTTCCTCGCCGCGCTGGGTGAGCGCGCGCGCGTGGCCAGCGGTCGGTGCCTGGCCTACGGCCAGGGCATCACCTATTGGCCCGTCACCGAGGCACTTCGCAGCGGCGCGGGCATCGGCGAGAACGCACCGGCGGACGCTGCCCTGAAACGGCTGCGCGAAATCGTCGAGGGCGAGCGCGACGCGGATCGCGTCGTCGGCATCCTCGGCGGGCTATTGGGCATAGAGGGGAGTCCCGTGGCCCCGGACGAGACGTTCTGGGCGATCCGCAAGACCTTCGAGGCCATGGCCAGGGTGCAGCCGCTCGTCCTGGTGTTCGACGACGTGCACTGGGGCGAGCCCACGTTCCTCGACCTGATCGAGCACATGGCCGATTGGACCCGCGAGGCGCCCATCCTGCTGCTCACCATGACACGCCCCGAGCTCCTGGAGAAGCGCCCGGCCTGGGGCGGCGGGAAGCGCTGGGCGACCACCATCTCCCTCGAGCCGCTCTCGGACAATGAAAGCGCGGAGCTGGTGGCGAACCTGCTCGGGCCCGCGAACCTCCCGGCGGAGCTCAAAGCCCAGATCAGCCGTGCCGCCGAGGGCAATCCGCTGTTCGTAGAAGAGCTGCTGGGCAAGCTGATCGACGATGGCTTCCTGGTCTCGGCCGGGGAGGGTTGGTCAGCGCGCGGCGACCCGCGCGAGCTGACGATTCCTTCAAGCATCCAGGCGCTGCTTGCCGCTCGGCTGGACGGGTTGGCCGGCGAGGACCGCGATGTCATGGAACGCGCGGCGATCGAGGGCAAGGTGTTCCACCGCGGAGCGGTGACAGACCTCATGCCTGAGCCGATGCGCTCGCAGGTCAACGACCGCCTGGCCAGTCTGATGCGCATGGAGCTCGTCCGGCCGGACCAATCGGCGTTCGTGGGGGAGGAGGCGTATCGGTTCCGGCACCTCCTGATCCGGGATGCCGCCTACCAGACGCTGGCGAAGCAGACGCGCTCCGAGCTGCACGAGCGGTTCGCCGCCTGGCTGGAACGTATCGCGGCGGATCGCTTGGGCGAGTATGAGGAAATCGTGGCCTACCACCTGGAGCAGGCCCACCGCTACCGCGTCGAGCTTGGGCCGCCCGATGTACACGCCGCCGAGCTGGCACTGCGCGCCGGCACCATGCTGGCCGATGCGGGCGAGCGGGCCGACACCCGCGGGGATGTCCCGGCGAGCGTTGACCTTCTGGGGCGGGCGGTTGCGCTGCTGACCGATTCGCCTCGTCGCCGTCGGCTCGTGGTCCGGTTCGCGGATCGCCTGTACGAAGCTGGGGAGGCATCCCGCGCAGAGCAGGTGCTGGCCGACGCAGTCGACGCCGCCGAGCGGGCCGGCGACGAAGGCACAGCGGCGCTGGCTCGCATGAGCCTGCTGTTCGTGCAGGCCTCGACCCGATCCTTTGAGCTGACGGACGTCCTGCATGAGGTGGAAGGGCTCGGCGAAGTACTCGCGCGGGTCGGGGACGTCGACGGCGCAAGGCTGGCGGAGGCCTCGTCGGCGTTCTTCCTGTTCGCGATCGGCCGCGCCGAAGACGCCGTCGCTCGCGCCAGCCCGCTCGTGG
>DASSEC010000226.1:0-6973 GCA_035696685.1 Candidatus Limnocylindria bacterium
ATCGGCGCCCGGCGAACGTGGCGTGGGGGCGCTCGCTGGACGAGGACCTGTCCCGTCGCGACTTCACGGTCAACGCCATTGCCTGGCGGCCAACGGACCTCGGCTCAGGCGAGGGCGTCCTGGTCGACCCGCATGCGGGAATTGAAGACCTGCGAGCCGGGCTCCTGCGCGCGGTCGGGGATCCGTCAGCGCGCTTCGACGAGGACGCGCTGCGCATGGTGCGGGCCGCCCGTTTCGCGGGGCGGCTTGGCCTGCGAATCGATGCGGCCACGGCCGACGCCATCCGAGCCAACGCGCCGGCCGCCGCCTCGCTGTCCGGGGAGCGTGTCCGCGACGAGCTGCTGCGCATGCTGGAGGCAGCGGATCCCGCGCGACCGCCGTCCTCGGCCATCCGGCTGCTCGAGGAACTTGGCCTGCTCACCGTCCTGCTGCCCGAGCTGGCGGCGCTGCGCGGGGTACCGCAGGCAAAGGCACTTGCCGGCGACGCGCTCGACCACTCGCTGCGCACCGCCGACGCGCTATCCGCGGATCGGCCGCTGCTGCGCATGGCGGGCCTGCTGCATGACTTGGGCAAGGCCACGACCCTGGCGGACGGCCACTTCATCGGCCACGAGGTCGCCGGTGCCGAGCTGGCCGAGGCCGTCGGCGAGCGGCTGCGGCTGTCGCGGGCGGAGAGCGCCTGGCTCACGCGACTGGTGCGGCAGCACATGTTTGCCTATACGCCCGACTGGACCGATGCCGCCGTGCGCCGATTCATTCGCCGGGTGGGGACCGACCTGCTGGACGACCTCTTCGCGCTCCGCGGGGCCGACAACGCGGCCAGTGGCGTGCAGCGGCCCGCTACGACCGGGCTGACGGAGCTGCGCACGCGGATCAGGCAGGTGATGGCCAGCGGGCCGCTGAGCCAGGACCAGCTGGCGCTGAACGGACGCGATCTCACACGAGACCTGGGTCTGGCGCCGGGGCCGCTGGTCGGGGAGCTGCTGCGCCGCCTGCTCGAAGCGGTCCTGGACGACCCATCGCTGAACCGGCGCGATCGCCTGCTCGACCTGGCGCGGGCCTGGGCGTCGCAGGGTGGTGCCGCTGAGCACCGCCAACCATCCAACGCCCGATCCGGCGAGGCCGCAGGGGATGGACCCGCTGCTACAATCGGCGATCCCGGGGCAGTGCCCTCACGTCTCGGGTCGCCGGCCCACAAGGAGGAATCCCCGCCCTCATGACCGCCATCGGGCGCCGAGCGGCGCGGCTCGAGCAGCGGCTGACCCGCCCGAACGCATCGCTCGCCGAGCTCGAATCAACCGTGGCACTGGCCATGGAACATGACTGCGCGGCGGTGACCGTCAACCCGTGGCTCGTGAAGGCTGCCAAGCGTGCGCTGGGCCGATCACGCCTCCGCCTCGGGACGCTCATCGGCTCGCCATCCGGCACCCAGATCCTGGCGGTCAAGGCCTTCGAGGCCAGCAAGGCGCTGGAGCAGGGCGCGAACCAGATCGATTTCGTGCTCAACGGCGGCGCGCTGCTGTCCGGGGACGACGAGATCGTGTTCAACGACATGCTGGCGGTCGTCGACATGGCCCATTCGGCGCTGGCGGTGGCCGGCGTGGTGGTGGAGGCGGAGCCGATGACCGCCGACCAGGTCAGCCGGGCCTGCCGCATCGCCGAGCGAGCGGGCGCCGACTACGTGATCACCTCCGCCGGCGAACTGCCAGCGCGACGCGCGGTGCAGCGCACCGCGCTCCTGCGCGACAGCGTAGGGCCGCGCGTGCAGGTGAAGGCAGCTGGCCGGTTCCGCACGCTGGCCGATATCCGGGCTGCTGCGTCCGCGGGTGCCACCCGTGTCTCAGCCGAGTTCAACGCTGACCTCCTGGCGGCGGCCGCCAGCCTGGTGGCCGCCCCGCACGACGTCTCAGATCCCATCCCTGGTCCGGTCTCCCCGAGCAGCCTCCGCCCGCGAGCCGTTGCCTCGCGGGTGAGCTGACCAGGCGGGAGGGCGGCGTTGCGCATCCTCGTCGTCGGCGGCGCCGGCTATGTCGGCTCGACCAGCGTGGAGGCCTTCGTCGAGGCCGGCCACGAGGTCCTCGTCTTCGATGACCTGTCCACGGGCCACGCGGACGCGGTTCGCAAGCCTGCCCGCCTGATCCGCGGCTCGATCCAGGATCGTGCCCGGCTGGAGGCGCTGCTGCGCGACGAGCGGATCGACGCGGTCCTCCATTGCGCCGCCAAGTCGCTGGTCGGCGAGAGCATGGCCGACCCGGCCCTGTACTACCGCCACAACGTGACCGGTGGCGTGGCCATGCTGGAGGCGATGCGCACCGCCGGCGTCACACGGCTGGTGTACTCGTCCACCGCCGCCGTCTACGGGGAGCCGCGGCGCGTGCCCATCGCCGAGGCGGACCGCACCGAGCCCATCAATCCATACGGCGCGACCAAGCTCGCCTTCGAAGGGGCCATGCGCTGGTTCGCCGCCAGCCATGATTTCCGCGCCATCAGCCTGCGCTACTTCAACGTGGCAGGCGCGACCGAGCGCAACGGCGAGGATCACTCCCCGGAGACCCATCTCATTCCGCAGGTCCTGCGTGTGGCCAGCGGCGAAGCCAGCCACGTCCAGATCTTCGGGCAGGACTACCCGACCCCCGACGGCACCTGCATCCGCGACTTCGTGCATGTCCGCGACCTAGCCGCCGCCCATCTACTGGCGCTGGAGGCCACCGGCGAGGGGGATCCATCGCTGGAGGTCTACAACCTTGGGTCCGCCGCGGGATTCAGCGTGCGCGAGGTGGTGGAGGCCGCTCGCAAGGTGACCGGCCGCGCCATCCCGGCGCGCGTGCTGAAGCGGCGGAGCGGCGACCCGCCGGTACTGGTGGCCTCGTCCCGTCGCGCTCGCCGCGAGCTCGGCTGGCATCCGCAGCACAGCAAGCTGGACGAGATGCTCGGCGACGCCTGGGCATGGCGGCTGGCCCATCCCGACGGGTACCCACGCAGCAGCCCCAGCTCCGCAGCGCGGCGCATCGGCCAGAACGGCGACGCGGCGGATGCGGGGACCACAGCTGCGTCCACGGAGCAGTCGACGCGGAGCGAAACGCCGGCTGGCACCGGCCTTGGCATGCCGCTGTCCGAGCAGCCGTCGCTCAGCTGAGCCTGGCCGCGTCCTCCATCATGTCCCGCGTGGCGCAGGCGGCGCAGCGCCCGTAGAAGTCCAGCCGGGCGTCGTCGATGACGAACCCGGTGTCGCTCGCCAGCCGTTCGGCCACCGGCAGCACGTAGCCCTCGTCGATCTCCTCCACGCGCCCGCAACGGCTGCAGGCCAGGTGGTGATGGTGGCCCGGCTGGCAGGCGGCGTAGCCATAGACGTGATTGGCCAGCTCGAAGCGTCGCGCCACGCCCGCTTCCACCAGCGCCTCCACGGTGCGAAACACGGTTGCCCGCCCGACTCGCGGGCTGCGGCGCCGGACCCGGTGCCAGAGCTGGTCGGCCGTCAGCTGCCGACCGGCCAGGGCCAGCGTGTCGGCCACGAGCAGCCGCTGCGGCGTGACCCGCTCGCCGGCGGCTCGCAGCCGGTCGCGGGTGGCGGTCTGCGGACGATCGGTCACAGGCTGGTGCCGACCACGCCGGCCCACAGCGAGAACAGGTAGATCGCCACCACCCCGGTCAACGTGGCGACCACGATCATGCGCGAGTGGCCGGCGCGATGCGCTTCCGGCAGCAGCTCGGCGGCGCCGATGTACAGGAAGAAGCCGGCGAAGACGGCCAGCATCCCGCCCAGCACCTCCGTCGGGAACGGCACCAGGATGCCGACCAGCACGCCCAGCACCGGCGCCACCGCGACGACGCCCACCCATCGCCATGTGGCCTCCAGCGGACTGTGGCTGGCGAGCATGAAGCTGACCACCCCGATCCCGTCGCTGAAGCGATGGATGATGACGACCGCGGCGATCACCAGGCCCAGCCCTCCGCCAACCAGCAGCCCGGCGGCGAGGGCTACGCCATCGAGGAACGAGTGGAGGCTCATCCCACTGGCGCCGATGATCCCCAGGTGCTCGTGCGTCGGCGCGGCGTGATCGATCTCGGTGGCCGTCTCGTGCCCGACGTGCAGGGTGGTCATCTTCTCGACGCTGTAGAAGGCCAGGAATCCCACCGCGGTGAAGAGCATGGCCGCGTCCAGCGAGCCGCCCAGGTGCGCGACGGACTCGGGGATGAGGTCGAAGAATGCGGCTCCGATCCTGATGCCGGCCCCTACCGCGATGATCGCGCCGACCGAGCGCGCAGCGCGGATCGCCACGGCGCCACCGGCCAGCGCGGAGAGGAACGCGCCCGCGGAAACAAGGAACGCGGCAATGGGCATAGTTGAGACTTAGTATCACTTCGGTGTCAACATGGTCCCCGGCGTGCTACGATCGCTGGCAGAACGGAGACGTATTTGCCAGAGATCGACGCCTCACCGGCGCCGCGTCGCAGCCGGACACGGCGCCCGCGCAGCCAGCCGGACCTCAGCACCAACGGCGATCACGCCGCGCAGCCCACCGACTCACCGCTCCTTGCCGCCGTCCTGGCGGCCCAGAAGACGTATCGCTTCGGCGGCATCGAGCTGCCGCCCACCATCGCCCGCGCCATCGAGAAGATGGGCTTCGTGGAGCCGACCGAGGTGCAGGCGCGCGCCATCGGCCCGCTGCGCGAGGGCAAGGACCTCATCGGCCAGGCGCAGACCGGGACCGGCAAGACCGCCGCCTTCGGCATTCCCATCATCGAGAAGGTCGATCCCGCCGCCCGCCATGTGCAGGCGCTGGTGCTGACTCCGACCCGCGAGCTGTGCGTGCAGGTCACTGAGGAAATCCGCCGCCTCGGCGTGTTCCGCAACGTGGGCGCGGTCGCGATCTACGGCGGCTCCAGCATGGAGCGGCAGATCAGCACGCTCAAGCGCGGAGTCCCGGTGGTGGTTGGCACGCCGGGCCGGGTGCTCGACCTGATCCGGCGCGGGGAGCTGCGCCTGGACCGCGTCAACACCGTGATCCTGGACGAGGCCGACCGGATGCTGGACATGGGCTTCATCGTCGACGTGGAGACGATCCTGGCCCGCTGCCCGCGCAACCGTCAGACGGCGCTCTTCAGCGCCACCATGCCGTACGCCATCCTGCGCATCTGCGATCGGTTCATGGACCGCAACGCGGAGCACCTGGTGGTGCGGCCGGAAATGAAGACCGTCGAGACCGTGCGCCAGCTGGTCTATTTCGTGGCCGAGCAGGACAAAGTGCAGGCACTGCTCGAGCTCACCGCGCAGTTCGAAATCGATCGGCTGCTCGTCTTCCGTCACACCCAGATCGGCGTGGACCGCCTGGCGGTCACCCTGAAACGTCGCGGCCAGAACGTCGCGGCGCTGCACGGCGGCATGAGCCAGCGCGACCGGACCCGGACATTGGCCGACTTCAAGTCGGGCAAGATCCGGTTCCTGGTGGCCACCAACGTGGCCAGCCGCGGCCTGGACATCACCGACCTACCCTTCGTCCTGTCCTACGACATTCCCGAGGATGCCGATACCTACGTCCACCGCGTGGGACGCACCGCCCGCGCCGGCAAGGAGGGAACCGCCATCACCTTCGTGGGTGAGTGGGACCTGGACGCGTGGGAAGGCATCAAGGCCGAGGTCGGCGCCAAGGTGGAAGAGGGGCAGCTGAACCTGTACGGCCCGGGCTGAGCGGCGCCCCCGCGCGGCGCCGGATGCTAGGCTTGAGCCCCGGGCCTGAAGCACACGCCATGCTCGGAGGAGGCCAGCCCTGACGACCACATCGTCCGCCCCGCCGGAGTCGGCGCTCGACGCAAAGGGGCTCGCAGCGGTGCGCCGGGTGGGGAACGCGGACCTGATGGTCGGCATCCCCAGCTTCGGCAACGCGGAGACCATCGGCTACGTCGTGCGCGCCGCGACGGCCGGCATGGTCCAGTACTTCCCGGACCTCAAGCCCATCCTGGTGAACAGCGACGGCGGCTCCCCCGACGACACGCCGCGGGTGGCCGTCAGCACCGAGTCGCCCGACTACATCGAGAAGGTGATCCTGGTCAGCCCGCGGCACAAGCTGCAGCGCATCACGTTCACGTACCAGGGCATCAGCGGCAAGGGGACTGCGGTCCGTGCCCTGTTCGAGGTAGCGCGCGAGCTCAAGGCCAAGGCCTTCGTCATGGTCGACTCCGACCTGCGCAGCATCGTGCCGGAGTGGATCGAGCTGCTGGCCGGGCCCATCCTGAAGGGCGGCTACGACTTCGTGGCGCCGATGTACGCGCGCTTCAAGTACGACGGCACCATCACCAACAACATCGCCTACCCGCTGACGCGGGCGCTGTACGGGGCGCGCATCCGCCAGCCCATCGGCGGCGAGTTCGCGGTCAGCGGCGACCTGGTGCAGCGGTACCTGGAGCTCGGCACCTTCGACGAGCTCACGGCGCGCTTCGGGATCGACATCTGGATGACGCACTCGGCCATCAACGAGGGCTTCGCTGTCTGCCAGGCACGCCTGGGCGCCAAGATCCACGATGCCAAGGATCCGGCATCGGATCTGGGGCCGATGTTCCGGCAGGTCGTCGGCACCCTGTTCCGACTGGCCGGCGTGTACGAGGACCGATGGCTCCGCGTCCGGGGCTCGCACGCCATCCCGGAGTACGGCTTCGAGCGGGTCATTGCCCCGGAGGTGATCGACGTCAACCACGCCAAGCTGATCGACAACTTCGAGAGCGCACGACTGGCGCAGCGGCAGGTCTGGGACCAGATGCTGGCCGCAGAGCAGTTCGAGCGCGTCATGGCCATGGAGATCCCCGAGGCGCCGGCCGACTTCCATTTCCCGCCGGAGCTGTGGATCCGCTGCCTGTACGACACCATGGTCGCGTTCCACCGACCGGGCGCGGACCGCGAGCAGCTCCTTGCCGCGCTGACGCCGCTGTACTTCGCCCGGACCGCCGGGTTCATCGCCGAGACGCTGGAGATGACCAC
>DASSEC010000227.1:0-7889 GCA_035696685.1 Candidatus Limnocylindria bacterium
CACCTCGGCCACCTCGCGCTCGGCGCGGGCCAGCAGCTCCTCGGCGGCCCGCCGTGCGTCGCCCAGGATGACCGCGGCCTCCTGGCGGGCGCGTCCGACGCCGGAGCGCGCAAGGTCACGTTCCTCCGCGGCGGCCGTCCGGGCGGCCTGGGCCTCGGCCAGCTCGGTCTCGCGCGCCTCCTGCGCTCGGGCGATGGCGGCCAGCGCCTCCTCCATCGTCACGTGCTCGGCCGCCAGGCGGGAGCGCGCATCGGCCAGGATCGGCTCCGGCAGCCCCAGGCGCTGCGCGATGGCGAACGCCTGCGACTTGCCGGGCAGGCCGATCTCCAGCCGATAGGTGGGCCGCAGCGTCTTCACGTCGAAGGCCACCGACGCGTTGCTGACCAGCGGATGCTCCTGGGCGAATGCCTTGAGCTCGGCGTAGTGCGTCGTGGCGGCGAGCGTGGCGCCGGCGGCAAGTAGCGCCTCGACCACCGCCATCGCCAACGCGGAGCCCTCCGTGGGATCGGTGCCCGCGCCGATCTCGTCGAGCAGCACCAGCGTTTCGGGCCCCGCCGCGCCGATGAAGCGGACCACGTTGCGCAGGTGGCTGGAGAAGGTCGACAGCGATTGGGCGATGCTCTGCTCGTCGCCGATGTCCGCCATGACCCGGCCGAAGACCGGCAGCCGCGCACCCTCGGCCGCGGGCACTCGCAGGCCGGCCTGGTGCATGAGGGCCAGCAGGCCGAGCGTCTTGAGCGAGACCGTCTTGCCGCCGGTGTTCGGCCCGGTCACCACCAGGGCTCGATACCCGAAGCGCTCACCGAGGCGCAGGTCGATGGGGACCGCGCCGGGGCCCAGCAGCGGGTGTCGCGCGCTCAGCAGCTCCACCGCGTCCTCGGTAACGGTGGGCCGCACCGCGTCAAGCTGCATGGCCAGCCGCGCGCGGGCCAGCCAGAGATCGGCCCGCGCCAATGCGTCGAGCGACGCGAGCAGCGACTCCGCTTGCGCCTCGACGGCACGGGACAGCTCGTCGAGGATGCGCTCCTCCTCGCGGGCAGCGTCGAGCGTGGCCTGGGTCCAGGTGTTGTTCAGCTCCACCACGCCCATCGGCTCGATGAACAACGTGGCACCAGACGAGCTCTGATCGTGGACGATGCCCTTGACCCGACCCTTGGCCTCGGCCCGGACAGGGATGACGTAGCGCCCGGCGCGGACGGTGACGATGGGCTCGCCAATGACGCCCGCCAGGTCGGCCGAGTGCAGCATGGCGTTGAGCCGTTCGCGGACGCGATCCTGCGCCGTGCGCAGCCGCTTGCG
The DNA here is from genome assembly GCA_035696685.1 of Candidatus Limnocylindria bacterium. GTDB lineage: Bacteria > Chloroflexota > Limnocylindria > QHBO01 > QHBO01 > DASSCW01. Next base: position 1,300 of record DASSEC010000227.1, read on the forward strand.
GATGGCGGCCAGTTCGGCAGAGGCAGTATCCAGGACCTCGCCGCTCTCGTCGACGCTCCGCTCGATTCGCTGCCGCAGCCCGGGGGCGGCGTCGAGCGCGTCGCGAACGGCGCGGAGCTGGGCTCCCTCCCAATCGGCCAACCGCTCCGCGAACAGCCCGGCGGAGCGGGCGGTCTCGGCCACGTCCAGGAGCTCGAGCGCAGCGAGCCGGCCGCCGCGGCTCGCGCGTGCCAGCGCATCGCGGATGTCTCGCGCCCCGCCGATGCTGGCCTGGGCCTGTTCCGCCAGCAGCCGGGCCGCCTCATCCGTCTGATCCTGGAGCAGCGCCACGTGATCGGCGTTGGCCACCGGCAGGCTTGCCTCGGCCAAGGCGCGGGAAGGACCGAAGGCGGTCAGCTCTGCCAGCTGCTCGCGGATGGCCGCGAACTCGAGCGCCTTCAGCGTCCCGGCGTCGGCAGCCGCACCGGCGGCCAGCGCCGTGGTCGCGTCAGCGGCGGGAGCGGTGCGGGTCATCGCGAATCGAGAAGCGAAGCGGTGCCGCCGCCCAGTCTTCGGCGTATGCCACACCAACGCGGGGGGAGCGCTCGACGGCCTTCGCGGGCGGGCCAGCCGCGCGCGCCTCGGCCAGGTAGACGGGTCCGGTGAGCAGGTCGAGCCCGTTGTGCGCGAGGCCCAGGTCGAAGGCCGCTCCAAGGTTGCCGGGCCCGGCCGCCAGCCGTTCGTCCGGGACCCGACCGCGACGGGCGCGGGCGAGATCCACTCCGTCGATGATCGCCGCGGCGCGCAGCAGCACGGCCTCGGGCTTGTCTCCCGGTCCGCAGACGATGTTCGCGCAATGGTGCAGCCCGTAGACCAGGTAGACGTACAGATGGCCGGGTGGCCCGAACATCACCGCATTGCGCTGGGTCCTGCCGTGCGATGAATGCGCGGCCAGGTCCTCTGGCCCCTGGTACGCCTCGACCTCCACGATCCGGCCGCTGACGCGTCCGCGCGGCGTGTCGTGGATGAGCAGCGTCCCCAGCAGGTCCGGCGCCACCTCGGCCGATGGCCGGTCGAACCACGCCCGCTCCGTGATCCGTCACAGCTGGACGGCGGGCTCGCCGGCCGCGACCGCGGTCATCGCGGTTCCAGGAGCTTGGCGATCTCGCTCGGCACGAACGGCTTGGCCAGGAAGCCGAAGGTCGGGATCAGCGTCGAGCGGAAGAACTCCACCAGCACCGAGTCGTTCATGACCCGGTAGAAGCTCCCCAGCCAACCGGTCGCGCCGACATCCGCGTCGGCGGCGAACCTGTAGAAGCTGTCAAGCACGATCAGCAGGAACACGATCAACAGCGCGGCGAACAGCAGGCCGAGCACCGCCCCGCCAAGCTCATCCAGCTGTTTGATGATGGGCAGCCTGGTGCGCCGATAGAACGCCCGAACGATGAACCAGCCACCGATGACCAGGCCGATGAACAGCACCAGGAAGATGATCAGCAGCCGGATGTCGGGGGTGAACGCCTCCCAGAAGCTCAGCAGGTCGTAGACCGGGTTCCGCAGCTGCGATGCCACGACGAAGGCGATCACCACCACCAATGCGTTGAGCACCTGGCGGATCAGCCCCTGCGTGAAGCCGGCGAACACGCCGCCCGCCAGGCAGGCGACGATGAACAGGTCGATCGGGCTCAGCTTGGAGAGGAACTCCACGACCGCTTCCTCCTGATGGCGCTCGGGCCGGCACGCGGCGGCCTCCGTCGGGGCAGCCGCGGCACGGGCTGGCGAAGGGTAGCAGTCCGCTGAACGCCCGCACAAGGTGACCGGCGCGGGGCAATCGGGTCAGCGAATCTGCGCGCCCAGGTGATGCTGCAGCGCGCCTCGCAGCCGGTTCATGGCGCGCTCCACGCCCTTCTCATCGCCCGCGGTCTCGGGCTGGAAGCGCAGCGCGACCGCGTAGGAGACGCGTCCCTCGCCCACCTGCGCGCCCCGGTACTCATCGAAGACCCGGGCGTCGGCCAGGGTTGGCCCGGCACTGGCGCGCAGGATGCGCAGGATCTCGCCCAGTGGCGTGTCCTCGGCTACCGAGAGCGCCAGGTCGCGGTCTACCGGCTGCGCCGGCGGGATCGGCGCAGCCACCTGCTCGGCTGGAACCAGCTCCAACAGCTGCCCCAGGTTCATCGCGGCGATCACGGGACGGCCGGGCAGGCCCCACGCCTCGGCCACGGCCGGATGGACTTCGCCGACGCTGCCATATCCGTGTCCACCCGCGTCCACCAGCCGGCCAGCCCGTCCCGGATGCAGATGCGGATGGCGCTGTTCCCCGGTATCCGGGGCGTAGGACGGCGGGCGCGCGCCGAGCGCGGCGTGCAGCGCCTCCACCAGGCCCTTGAGCGTGGCCACGTCGGCGGGCGGCGCCTGGCGGTCCGACGTGCGCGGCTGCTCCGGCCCCAGCAGCGCGATGCCCACGTGCCAGGCTTCCCAGCGCCCCGTGCCGGCGGTCTCGGCGCCCGCCGGGCCCTTGCGCGACGACGCCCAGTACGTCTTGCCGACCTCGAACAGCCACGGATCGCTGCGGCGCTGCCGCACGTTCTCTGCCAGCGCTCCCAGCAGCGAGGGGTAGAGGACCGGACGCATGATGGAGTGCTGCTCGGAGAGTGGGTTCGCAAGTCGGATCAGCTCGGGATCGCCGCCGGCGTAGCCGGAGCGGTTCAGATCATCGGGTCCGATCAGCGCGTGGCTGATCACCTCGTCGAGCCCCAGCCCGGCCAGGATGCGTCTGACCCGGTGCCGAGGCTCGGATGGGTCCGCACGGTACGGCGGCAGGGCGGGTGCCGGCAGCCGAACCACGATCCGATCGTAGCCGTACGCCCGCGCGATCTCCTCGGCGAGGTCTTCCGGCGCAACCACGTCCAGGCGATGGCCCGGGACGACGACCTCGAGCGGCTCGCCGGCCCGGACCTCGAAACCCAGGGGGGTCAACAGGTTGCGGACGGTTCCCTGGTCCAACGGGACGCCCAACAGCCGCTCCGCACGCGCAACATCCAGTGCCACGCTGCGCAACGGTTTTGGCCCCGGGTCGTTGTCGACGATCCCCGCGCCCACCCGCGCGCCGGTGATCTCGGCAATCAGCCTCGCCGCGCGATCGGCGGCATAGCGTGGCAGCTCGTGCCCGATCCCCTTCTCGTGGCGCATGCTCGCCTCGGAACGCAGGGCAAGGCGCCGGGCGGTGTTGCGGATGGTCGGCCCATGGAAGATGGCCGACTCCAGGATCACCCGCTGCGTCTGGTCGGTGACCTCGGTGCCGGCCCCACCCATGATCCCCGCCAGGCCGATGGGCCGCTGGGCATCGGCGATGAGCAGCATCTGCTCGTCGAGCTGCCGCGTCTCGTGGTCGATCGTCTCCAGCACTTCACCGGCCTGCGCACGCCGCACGACGATCCGGCCACCGGGCACGGTGTCGCCGTCATACGCGTGCATCGGCTGGCCAAGCTCGTGCATGACGTAGTTGGTGACGTCTACCACCGCCGAGATCGGCCGCATCCCGGCTGCCAGCAGCCGCTGCTGCATCCACGGCGGCGACGTGCCGTTGTGCACGCCGTCGAACCAGCGGGCAGTGAATCGCGGACAGGCGTCGTCCTGGATGTCGACGCTCACGCGGTCAGCGGTAACGACCTCGGCGTCTTCGGTGACCGATGCCTCCGGCAGCCGCAGCTCCCCACCGGTGATTGCCGCCACCTCGCGTGCCAGGCCGACCATCGACAGCGCATCACCGCGATTCGGCTTGACGTCCACGTCCAGCACGACCTCGCCGACGATCGGGCCCAGAGCAGCGCCCAGCGGCAGCTCGTCATCGGCTCCGCCCAGCAGGTGGATGCCCTCTGCGTCGTCGCCGAGGCCGAGCTCGATGGCCGAGCACAGCATCCCCTGCGATTCCACGCCGCGGATCTTGCTGCGCTCGATGCGTCGATCGCCCGGCAGCACGGCGCCGACCAGGGCCACCGGCACGAGGTCGCCCGGCGAGATGTTGTCCGCGCCGCAGACGATGTGCAGTGGCTCGCCGCCCGCGCCCACATCCACGGTCGTCAGCCACAGCTTATCGGCGTTCGGATGGCGTTCGACGCTGAGCAGCCGCCCGACCACGACATCGGACCAGTCCGCGCCCGACACCGTGATGCCCTGCACCTCCATGCCGCGCAGCGTCAGCTGCTCGGCGAGCTGCTCGGGCGCCAGCTCCACGTCAACGTAGTCGCGCAGCCAGGAGAGCGGAACCAGCACCTAGCGGCCCCCCGGGAACTGCTGCAGGAAGCGCAGATCGGCGCTCATGAGCTGTCGCATGTTCGGGATCCCATGGCGGTTCATGGCGACGCGGTCGAGGCCGAAGCCGATGGCGTAGCCCTGGTACTCGTCCGGGTCGAGCCCGCCGTTGCGGATCACGGTCGGGTGCACCATCCCGGCGCCCAGGATCGTGACCCAGCCAGTCCGCTTGCATGCCGGGCAGCCGACGCCACCGCAGACCTGGCAGCTGATGTCGAATGCGACGCTCGGCTCGGTGAAGGGGTAATAGCCGGGCCGGAAGCGCGTCCGGGTCTCGTCGCCGTACAGAGCGCGGGCGAACTCCTCGAGCATGCCCTTGAGGTCGGCCAGGCTGGTGTCGTGGTCGATGACGAGGCCCTCGATCTGGAAGAACTCGAAGTTGCGGTCGGCGGCCACGTTCTCGTAGCGGAAGCAACGACCGGGCATGATCACCCGGATCGGCGGGGTCAGCGCCTTCATGGCGCGGATCTGCTCCGGCGAGGTGTGGGTGCGCAGGATCGTGCCGTCCTCGGCGGGGCGCGGCGGCTCGCTCCCCGGCTCCGCCACGTACAGCGTGTCCCACAGGTCGCGGGCCGGGTGGTCGGGCGGGATGTTGAGCGCCTCGAAGTTCCACCACTCGGTCTCGATCTCCGGTCCCTCGAATACCTCGAAGCCGAAGGCGTGGAAGATCTCGCGGAAATCACGCTCCGCGGTGAGCGTGGGGTGCAGGTGGCCGATGCGTACCGGTCGCCCCGGCGCGCTCATGTCAACTCGCTCGGTCGCGAGCTGTGCGTCCAGGCTGCCTGCCGTGAGCTCGGCCAGTCGCGCCGCCACCGCTGCCTCCAGCTCGGCGCGGACGCCATTGGCCAGTCGGCCCAGCGCGGGGCGCTCATCGCCAGGGGCGCGGCCGAGGTCACGCATGAGGATGGTCAGCTCGCCGGACCGGCCCAGCAGGGCGTGGCGCAGCGCGTCCACGCCCGCCGCATCCGTGGCGGCGGCGAGCCGGGCTGGCGCATCGGCCTGGAGCTGTTCGAGTCGTTGGCGAAGGTCGTTCATCGGTGCATGCGGATCATCGGCCAAAAACGAACGACCCCGCTCCGCATTCGGAGCAGGGCCGTGGTGCCGGCGTGCGCGACGCCGGCTAGCTGGTAAAGGAGCTCTTCGCGGTTTCGACCATGCTGGCGAACGCCGCCGGCTCGCGCACGGCCAGGTCGGCCAGGACCTTGCGGTCGACCTCTACGCCCGCCTGCTTCAGGCCGGCGATGAAGCGGCCATAGGGCAGGCCGTGGCTGCGGGACGCCGCATTGATGCGCTCGATCCACAGGCGGCGCATGTCGCGCTTGCGCGCCTTGCGGTCGCGATAGGCGTAGACGAGGGCGTGGAACAGGGCCTCGCGCGCCGGGCGCACCAGCGTCGAGCGAGTGCCGCGGCGGCCCTTGGCCTGCGCCAGCAGGCGCTTGTGGCGCCGATGCGCGGCGACGCCGCGCTTCACTCGTGCCATCAGCGACCCCTACGCGTACGGGAGCAGCCGCTGGAGCTGCTCCTTATGGGCCTTCGAGACGAGCGCCTTGCCGGCATACCGGCGCGTGCGGCGGCTGGACTTGATCTCGAGATGGTGACCGCGCCATGCCTTCGGCCGGACCCACTTCCCGGATCCGGTCTTCTTGTAGCGCTTGGCGGTTCCCTTGTGAGTCTTGATCTTCGGCACTGCTATCCCTGTTCTGCCGGCTGCTGCGCTTCCTGCGGGGCTGGCGGCTCGACCGTCGCGGTCGGAGCCTGGCCCTTGGCGGCGAGCGCGTCGCCGATCGTCTCGCCCCCGTTCGCCGGGGCTGCGGCCTGGGCTGCCGGCGCTTCGGCCGGGCTGCCCTCGCTCTTCGGTTGCTTCTCGGGGCGCTTCTCGAGCGGCGCCATCACGATGTACATGTTGCGACCCTCGAGGAGCGGCGGTCGCTCCACGGTGCCGTGCTCGGTGAGGAGCTCGGCAGCGCGATCGAGGAGGTCACGTCCCAGGTTCGCGTGGCTCATCTCGCGGCCACGAAACTGGACGGTCACCTTGACGCGGTCGCCCTCGTCCAGGAATTGGCCCGCTCGACGGAGCTTCGTTCGCAGGTCGTTCGTGTCGATCTTCACCCGGAGGCGGATCTCCTTGAACGTCTGCGACTTCTGCTTCTTCTTCGCCTCGCGTTCGCGCTTCTGGATCTCGTACTTGTACTGCCCGTAGTCCAGGATGCGGCACACCGGAGGGACCGCGGTGGGCGCCACTTCGACGAGGTCGAGCCCCTTCTCCTGCGCCAGCGCGAGAGCCTTGAAGGTGGGCATGA